>JBHGBF010000059.1:0-24127 GCA_041946865.1 Acidobacteriota bacterium
GCTTTGCCGGGAGGACTCACAGTGTTTGACATATAGGGGAGTGGCCTTCAGAGTCTCCAACCGTGAACCGCTCAAGGAAACACGGAAGGAGACTCTGAATGGATGATGTGGAGACTTTACGGCATACGAAGTGGGAATGCAAATATCACCTGGTTTTCATCCCGAAGTGTCGGCGTGAAACATTGTATGGGCAATTGCGACGAGAACTTGGTTCAGTGTTCCGAAGGTTGGCTGGGGAGCGCGAGAGTACTGTTGAAGAAGGGCACTTGCACTCGGATCATGTTCACATGCTGATCTCGATTCCCCCGAAGTATTCGGTCGCCCAGGTGGTGGGGTACATCAAAGGAAAGAGCGCGATCTACATTGCGCGCAATTTCATGGGTCGACAGCGCAACTTTGTGGGGCAAACACTTCTGGGCTCGGGGCTGCTACGTTTCGACCGTCGTCGGGCGAGACGAAAAGACCATTCGGGAGTATATCGAGAAGCAGAAGAAAGAGGACGATCGATTAGATCAACTGGAAATGTTCAAATAGCCACTTCAAGTGGCTCATAGTTCAACCGCTTTGAGCGGTTCACAGTTTTTCAAGCCTCCGGCTTTGCCGGAGGTCTCTGACTAGTTCTCCTCTTACGACAAGCGCCCATACGCGGAGGGCATGCCCGCTCGGCTGCCTCCGCGTGATGGACAGAGCACTGGGATGCACCCGCAAAGCGTACGCGGGCTAATAACGGAGTGTCAATCCATTGTTAACATCGATAATAGAGTCGTCTGAACAAGACGTTGCTTCCACTTCCCTGCCTGTTGCGCCGATCTGCTATCTAGCCTGCAGCGCCACCGTGACGTGATGCGCGCGTGCGCCCGCCAGCTGAGCACGGTCACGACTGGGGCACCGGGTTCGACGCTAGCTTAGCTATAGCTAACACCGAGGCCCTGGCCCATTGGCAGGGGAGAAATCCGTGGCGTTTGGCGGGGACATAGGGGGCAATCACCCGGGCTGCTCTTCCGTGCCAAACGCCTCCTCGACGGCGCGCAGCGTTTCTTCCCCGGGCGAATCGCAAGACAGACCCGGATTCCGCCTTTGCTAGCGAGCGTGTGCCGGCACCAAAGATCGTTGACAAGTTTTACTCTTCCGGCCAGATTCAGGGGCGATGGAGAACTTTCTACTCGGCCTCGTTCTGATTTTCGTCGGAGGTATCCTCCTCGGAACCTTCATCCTCCCCATGAAGTACGTTCAAGGTTGGAGGTGGGAAAACCAGTGGATCGTCTACTCGCTGGTGGCATTGTTGTTCATGCCCTGGGCACTCGGGTTCGCCTCGGTGCCGGGCTTCCTGGAGGTACTCCAAAGCCTGCCGTTGAGTGTGCTGGCGGCTCCTGTGCTGTTCGGCGTCGCCTGGGGGGTCGGGGGCACCTGTTTCGGTATCTGCGTGCCGATGGTCGGAATGGCCATAGCTTACTCGGTGGATCTCGGCCTGATGACTGCCATCGGGACCATGACCCCGCTGGTTGTGAATGATCGTGGTCTTCTCGGCACATCTCAGGGGCTCATGATTCAAGCTGGCGTGGCTCTCGTCCTGGTCGGCGTGGTCTTCACGGCCCTGGCCGGAAGAGCCAGGGAGAGCTCCGACAAGAAGAGCTCCGCCCCGGTCTCCAAAAAGGTCTTCTGGACAGGTTTGGTTTTCGCCGTTCTGGCAGGGGTCTTTTCTCCCTTCATTAACTTTGCATTTGCTTTCGGGGATCCGATCCTCAAGCGGGCCACCGAAGCAGAAGCCTCCCCCGCCCTCGCGGTCAACGCCGTGTGGGCGGTCGCGCTGCTGGGCGGTTTCATCGTGAATGCAGGCTATGCCTTGTGGCTGCTCTACCGCAACCGTTCCTGGTCTTTCTTTGCGTCCGGGTGGGGCCGTAACGGGTTGCTTTCGGCAACCATGGGCTTCATGTGGATGGGCAGTACCTTCCTGTACGGGCTAGGCGCGTCTTTCCTCGGGTCGCTGGGCGCCTCCGTGGGTTGGGCCATGTACCTCATTGTCGTGATCCTGGCCGCGAACCTCACGGGCGTCTTCACAGGCGAGTGGAAAGGGGCATCGGGAAAACCTGTTTACATGATGGCGGCTGCGGTGGTGCTCCTGGTCATTGCCTCGCTGGTTATCGCCGGGGCCAGGTGAGCTTTAGTGGACAAAGTGGAAGTAGGTCCGGCAAGACTGCCGGACCTACTTTGACTTCGTCCACTTCGTCCATTTGCGCCGCTGAACTCGGTCGGAGGAGGAGCAAATTGTCCAGTCTTGTCGGAGTTGCCGCAGCCGTGGTGTCAGGGATCCTGAATGGCAGCTTTGCCAGCCCTATGAAGAGGATAACCGACTGGGAGTGGGAGAACACCTGGCTGATTTACGCCTTAACCGCGCTGGTGGTTCTGCCCTGGCTGATCGTGTGGATGACGGTGCCAGGTTTCGGTAGCATCTGGTACGAGGTCCCACGGGGCGCTTTGTTGCGGACCTTATTGTTCGGCGCCGGGTGGGGAATCGGTTCGCTCACTTTCGGCTTGGGCCTGCACATGCTGGGGTTGTCTCTCGGTTTCACCATCATGATGGGTATCACGGCCGTTGCCGGTTCGCTGGTCCCGATGCTCGTGCAAGACCCGCAGGATCTCTTGAAACTCGGCGGAATTGTCATCCTGGTCGCGATGGTCGTCTGCGTGATTGGTGTTACTTTTTGCGGAACGGCGGCGGCGATTCGGGAAAGCGATGAGAAAAGCAGCAAGCGGGATCAGAAGCAGGTATCTTACAAGCTGGCTTTATCGGTTTGCATCATCTCAGGCATCCTCAGCTCAATGTTGAACTTTGCGTTTACCTTCGGGGTCCCGATCGCAACAGTGGCGAAGTCGCGTCTGCCTGCGCCCGGGTCTGATTTTCTCGCCTCCAACACCGTGTGGCTGGTGGCCCTGGCCGGTGGTTTCGTCCCCTTTTTCCTTTACTGCTTGTTTTTGCTCCTGTCCAAAGGGAGTTGGAGAAACTTCGGCCGGTCCGGGACCGGAGTCAATTGGCTCTGGGCCGCGCTGATGGGCGTTATCTGGATCGGGTGCATTACATTATACGGAGCCAGTGCGGCCCTTATGGGCGGCTTGGGCACAACCGTGGGATGGTTAATCCTCATGTCAGTGACGGTGGTGACAGCCAACATCTGGGGCCTGGCCACGGGGGAATGGAAGGGAGCGCCATCGAAAGCGCGCCAGCGGATGCTGCGTGGCGTCGTGCTTCTAATTGGCTCGGTTATTCTGGTCGGAGTCGGCAAATCTCTCTTGTATTAGGTTTTACCCTCGATTTCACAGGCATGGGCTTGAACGAGGAGGAACGTATGAAAGATGCGGCGAGTCTAGCTATAGCTAAGGAGCGGGAACCCCAAGCCGGACTTCCGGTGAGCAAGCAGCCGATCAGGCTGGACGAGCGTGGCCGGCTGGGCTCTTTGGACGTGTTTCGGGGCGTGACGATGTTCCTTCTCGTCGCCGACATAACAGGGCTCTACCGGATACTTCTGCAGACCGACTTGAAGCAGACATTCCTGGGCCCCGTTTTGACGCAGCTCACTCATCACCCCTGGAATGGACTCCATTTCTGGGACCTGGTGCAGCCCTTTTTCATGTTCATAGTCGGCGTCGCCATGCCGTTTTCGATCGGGAAGCGGCTCGAAAGAGGCGACAGTTACGGGGCGGTTTTCGCTCATGTAGTCAAGAGATCTGTGATTCTGCTGGCGCTGGGTCTGACCGTCTACATTGTTGAGGCCGGACGGCTGGTTTTTGAGCTCTGGAACGTCCTCGCCCAACTCTCTTTCACCTATTTCGTCGCCTTCCTGATGATGCGCAAGAGGGCCAGAACACAGATCGTGTTTACCGCCGGCTTGCTGGTCCTGACGGAACTGGCCTACCGCCTCTGGTGGATCCCGGGCTTTGATCAGCCGTTCGTCCCGGACCGCAACTTCGGGTCATGGGTCGACTTGTTGCTGATGGGCAAATTGTCCGCCGGTCATTGGGTCGCAGTCAATGCCGTCCCGACCACAGCCCATACCATGTGGGGGGTCCTGGCAGGCCAGTTCCTGCTCAGCTCGAGGCCCATCGGGAGAAAACTCGCTATCCTCGCTTTGACGGGGGCAGGCGGAGTCATACTGGGCTACAGCCTGAATCCGATTACCCCCATAATCAAACGCATCTGCACGAGTTCCTTCGTGATCGTGAGCGGCGGGTGGTGCCTCCTGATGCTCGCCTTCCTGTTCTGGCTGGTCGACGTGAAGGGTGATCGGAGATGGGCAAAGCTCTTCGTGTTGTTCGGGTTGAACCCCATCTTCATCTACCTGTTTTCTCTTCTGAACGGGACCAGGTGGCTGAAGACAATCGTTCACCCGTTTACTGCTGCCGTCTTCTCCCCGGAAGGGCAGGCAGTCCCGTTGGCGACTGCCTGCGTCGTCCTGCTGATCGAGTGCTATCTTCTCTACTGGCTGTACCGCAGAAAGATTTTCATTCGAATCTGACGGCGTTCCTTCTCGATTCACCGGCGCAGCATCTGGAACCGCTCCATCTAGCGCCCCTTGAGGCTGTATTGCCGCTCCGGATGCGGGCCTACTCGCCAAATTGGCTCGCCCCGCTCGAAAGCCCCGAGATCCGGGGCGGCGCCTTTGAAGGGCAATCCCACATCCACCCCTGCGTCCACGGCCGGGCTGCCGGCTTGCAGGCTCAGGTCGCCGTTTTCCGTAAGCTCCTCCGGGACATCCACGAAAAGAGGGTCCGCGAACACCGGGTTAGCGCCGGTGTATCCGTTCTGGCTGTTGTTGAAGTATGACGTGTTCGTCCAGCTGTTCTTAGGGGTAAAACTGCCCTGCTGCTCGTTCCAGACATCCCCGCCTCTTTGCCGGCTGCCGACCACAATGTTGTTGGCCACCTGAATGTCGGACGAGTTGACGTCGCCCTGGATTCCTGACGCCCGGTGGGAGGCGCGGGCCACATCATAGAAAGTGTTGTTGAAGATCCGGATGTTATCGAGCCGCCAGCCGGTCTTCCCTTCCCAGGCCCATTCGTTGTACATCGATAACCCGTCACCCACCACGTGGCAGACGAGGTTGTGATGAACGTCAATTCCATATACCTTGCCGGATTCCAACGGCCCGCCCAACAGATCGCCGTTTTGAATCAGGAAGCCGTTCGCACCGCGTTCCGACTCGGGAAGACCTCCAAAATAGTTTCCGAGGTACACACTGGCGCGTTTCAGACCGGTGCCGTCTTCAGGATCGTACCAGCCAACCCTCCTCGCGACGTTATGGTGAATTGTCGTCTCTACCCCTTCATTCGCGTAAAAAGCCACCTTGCGCGTGTTCTCCACGAGGTTGTAACAGATCTCTCCGTTCCTGGAACCCTCCTTGAAGTCAATTCCTTCCATGAGCGAGTTCGAGATGTGGTTTCCGGCCACATAGAACCCGTCCCACCGCACGATGGACACGGTCTCCGACTTCATGTTGTATCCAGAGTAGGTGCTTTTGTTCTCATAGCCTCCCAGGTTCGACTGGTTGACCCGGCAATTGACCACTTTCAGGTCGCGAGCCTTGGGGTCGGTCACTTGTCCGTTGGGAAGCATCAAAGCACTCTCGGTGGTCCACTCAACTGTCACGTCGTGCAGGGTCACGTGGTGGGACAGCCAGGTGAGCACACCGAGCCCCGCCACGCCGCGCATGTGCAGACCATCAATCCAGACGTATTGCGACTGGTTGATGATGATACCGCGGGTGAGATACCCGCCCTGCCCTGGGCCGAACCCGGGGGGCAGTCCGCGTTTATCGTAGGGAAAACTGGAAGCTGCAGGAGGAATGCCACCGTCGATCATGGCTAGCTTCTTCCGGCCGCACTCGTCCACCGCCGCCCGAACCACGGTCGGACGATTCGGATCGCCGGCCACGCGGTTCTTGTTACCAATGTCGAGCGTCTCCCGGAACACCCCCTCGATTACCAACTCGTCCCCTCCGGCGGGACTCAGAGCGGCGACGCCACGCTTGAGGGTTTTGAAGGCCGTAGTCGGCGTTAGGCCATCGTTCGTATCGCTGCCGGTGTCTGAGTTCACATAGTAGACAGTTCCTGGGACTTTAGGGGGGACGAGCAGCGGATAGTACGGAGCCTCACCGAGAAGACGCGCCGCCGGCATGGCCGTGAATTCTCCGGCCTTCAGCCCTATCTCAAGGGAGGTGGAGGCAAAACTCCCGCCTTTGCTTTCCAGCGACAGCGTGCCAACCACGCCGTCCCGTGTCGCACAGGGAAACAGTTCCGTCACATAACGTGCGACATGCGCCCCGGCCGCCAAATCAGAGAGCGTCGCCCGCCCGCCGGGCACCACGTTTCCCGCCTGGTCGCGCAGGGTCAGATCGAGGTTCAGCGGACTTTCCCCGACGTTCCGGACCGCGATCCCCGTGCTTCCCAAACCGGCTGCAATGCGCACGGGTACGATGGCCGCGTTGGTTGGATGGCTCTGCGGCACGGCCGCCGTCCCCAGACCCTCCGTCTGGTAACGCACTACTCCGCCCAATACGCCGTCCGCCTCGACGCTCGCCGATCCCACCTTCAACGGACCGACTGCGTCGGTGGTCAGCGTCGTGGCGCCCAGCGGCGCCACCGAAAACGAGATGTCGCTGACCGGCTCACCCTCCATCCCCACCTCGAGAGGCTTCCCGTCGTCGTCCAGAAGCTGGAGTCGGCCCGAGACGACCCGCTCCCGGTGGGGATTGACCAGCACCACGCTCGACGACAGTCCCGCAGCGCCCCCGATCTGCGCAAAATACAATCGGCCCGGCTCTTGTGCGGCCGCGGCTTCCAATCGCGTAACCGGAAGGGTGGTCAGCTGCCCGGGCTGAGAGCCCAGCTCGATGGCCGTCCCAGACACATTCCCGCCACTCGCCTCCACCGTCAGCGTCCCTTCAAAATCCCGCGCTTCCGGACACATTTCCGAGACGTACTGGGCCAGGTGCCCTCGCCCCGGAAAGGCTTCGACCGTACTCTCCGCTACCAACCGGCCACCCGTGTCCCGCAGCGTCAGCTGAAGATTTACCGGCTCGGGTCCGGGGTTATGGACCGCCACCCCCGTCCCGATATCCCCCTGCTGGCGCACCGGTACCACGAAGGCGGGGGAAACCTCACTCGGCCCCACCCCCGCTACCCCGATTCCGGGAATGCGAAATCGGACCACCCCGGTCAGCGGGCCGGTCGAAGTGGCTACCGCACAGCCCACCTGGGTTTCTCCTTCGGGCCGAGTCGACAGGGTGACCGAGCCCGAAGGGGGTAGATTGTAAGTGAAGCCGCTGATCGGCTCTTCGCTTCCAGCTTCAGCAATAGGCAGGAGGAGCGGAGCCCCGCTGTCCGCGTAAAAATCGATCCGACCCTCGACAGGATTCTCTTGGAAAGGGTTAACCAGGACGATCTCAGAAACCAGGCCGCCTCCACCTCCGATCTGGGCGAAAACCAGTGTGTCGGGGTCCGCGGCGGCAACGACCGTTCCCGCAAAAACAACAACCCACAACACGAGAAGATACGCCCTGCTACCTAGCAGAAAGCTCATGATCCTTACCCTCCGGCGAGTTTGTTACCAGCCAGGCGAAGTTCGGTCAAGAGGGGTCTGGAATACGACCGGTCGCTTGAAATACGGCTTCGCCTTTTGAGAGTAGGTCCGGCAGTCTTGCCGGACCTACTCTCAAAAGCCGGTCAGCCCAGATCCCTCACAAAGTAGTAGGGAACCACGCTCACTTCCCCCAGCTTCGATTCAAAGGTGTGCCGTTCCACGTGTTCTATTTCCAGGGTGTTCTTGCCGTCACGGAGACGACCGTTGAGGTCGAACCGGAACGGGTGTGCGAATCTCATTCCTACTTCTTCGCCATTAAGCCGCACTCGGATTAACTGGGTCATGTTGCCGATTCGGAGCTCCGCAGCTTTCCCGGGCGCCGGTTGCCAGTCAAAACTGGTGCGGTACCTGACCGCGTTGCCACCCAGAGGCGTCCTGGACCAACCCTCGCGTAAAGGCATTTGAGAAAGGTCATCCTTAGCGGTAGCCACACGTTTCGTCTGAGTCCGGGCGCCGCTCACCAATGAATACTCGACAAATCCCGGCGCATACTCCCGCAGCTCTATCGCCCCATCGTCCGTGCGCCGCACTTCATCCGCAAACACCGTTTCCAGGTAGGGTTGGGGCGGGTCTGTAGGGTTGATCACGATGAAGACGGATTCGAAACGGTCGAGCTCCAGACGAACGCACAGCCATTGCCCATCGCGCCGGTAGCAGGGCGCCTGGCAAATCCGACCCGTGACGGGATCCCAGAGCTCAGGTATGCCGGTGACGCCGCGCAGTTTCACCTCGGTGCTCACCCGGTGCCCCTCGTTATTGATGAAGTACAGGTCTCGCCCGGAAAGCTGCCGATGGTAGTACTGCAGCATGGTGAGGTTGGGGTCGATCCAGACGTCGTGCGCGTCCAGTGAATAGAGGAGGTCCGCCAGTCCGGAATAGGTTGTCATGTAGGCCCGCCGCCCGGCGGCGCTGTCTCCTTGCCAGAGGGCTATTGCCAGATTTCGCACTTCCGCATCATGGCGACGGTCGGATGACATCATCGGCAAACGGGTTGCGACTTGTATCGTGCTCGGATCCAGCCGGATCACTCCGCCCTGCCAGATCACGGCCCCGCCTTGTTCACAGAACTCGCGCAGACGCTGGAGAACCGCGAGTGGCGCGGCCTCCGCTCCGGGAAAGATCACGAACTCGTAGTCCTCCTGACCGAGCAGGAGGCGTTTACCCTCTATGCGACAACGTGAGGGGTCGGTGAAGACGCCAAACGAGACGATGTCATAGTCGAAGTGCGCCTGGCTCAGACTCTTGCAGACTCTCCAGAGATCTTCCGTCGGTCCTACCCAGGCCGAGGCAGCCGGATCCAGGACCAAGGCGCGGGCGACATGGCGTCCTCCGCGGATCAGCATGGTTTCACGATTAGCGGCAAGCTGGTAGTGATGAAGATAAGGGGCTAACGGGTTCTTCCCGTGCAGCCAGAGCTCCGGAGCATTCTCCCAGACGGGCGGCTCCTGCGTATCGAGGCCGCAGGGGACGAGGCGGTTCAATCCTCGACAGGTCGTCCAGTCCGTCATGGCCTTCATTTCGGTCAGGCCCGTCCGCCATCCGGTGGCCGCAAAGTGCTCGACCAGGGCCTCGTCGAGCGGAGTCTGCATGTAGTGGCTGACGGAACTGGCCAGCTTCGGTTGGCGCCAGTACACGTCTTCGTCGGGCAGGTACCACTGATCGAAGATGCTATCGAAGCCGCCCATACTAAAGGATTCGAGGGTCCGAAGCGTGCTTCCGGTGCTCCGCCCGACGCCGTATTCCTGGGCCATGGGGGGCCCCTCGATAAGGTGGCCGACGAGCTGGATGCCGTGTTGTTCGGCGAACCGGGTCAGTTTGCCGACGAACAGGCGCCCATATTCGCTGGTTATGAATTCCATGTAATCATGCCGCACCTGGCTGCCGATTCTCCCCTGGTTGACCCAGAGCGAGGGCAGCAGTGGTCTCGACGAATAGCCAAAGCGCTGCTGGAAGCGCGTGAGCAGATCGGGAGTCCAGGGGTACCCGACGTTCGGCGTTCCCAATCTTCTTCCACTCGAGAGGAAGCCGGGCTCATCGATAAAGAACCCTCTCCACGTCTTGCCGAATTCGCGGCCCCAATGCTTAAACGTGGTACCCAGTATCGTCTCAACGTACAAGTCGGTGGCGCGCTCGCTGAGGGGATCGATATAGCCTCGCACCTCGCCATATTTCACGTCGGGAGTGCCTTTGAAACCGTCAATTCCGGGCTGCCAGGCAGCGACTACGTAGACTTCCCAGTTGCCTTCCGGCACGCTCCATCGGAGCCGGTTATCGGAAACCAAATCAGTCAAGTCCTTGGCTTCTTCCCCGGAGCCGAAGGCTGAAACCGCTACCAACTGCTGCTTGGGAGGCAACACTCGGCCGAGGTCCAGGTACAGCTCGGTCGGACCCTGACAGCGTTGAGTGTGCGGGAGAGTGACTTCCCAACGCGCCAACTGCCGGTCTTTGCGCACAATAGTGCCGCCGGCCCACCCCGAGGGGTAGTCTTTGTCATCCAGCTGCCAAACGGCCAGCCCGAGCCGGCGCGCATGCTCCACGATCACGCGCCAGCGATGCCAGTGCCCTTCCCCGAGATAGTCCCGGAAGAGGTAGGGATGGAGGGTCACGCCCTCGAACCCGAGGCGGTACGCAAGCTCAAGAAATTCGCGCAGCTCTTCGTCACTTTCATCGCCATGGAGCATCCAGAAAGGACACGAGCTCCGGGTCGGATTGTGCCCGGTGAAAGCCTCTCTAAGCGCCGGCCACGTCATCTCGGCTGTAGGCGTGGCGGTAACCGGGGCTGAGTAAGGTGTCTTCCCGGCGGCTCCGACCGCCGCAACTTCGAAACGATAGCTGGTCCCATTCTTCAGTCCGTGAACCGTGTAATCTGTGACCAGGACGCCGGAAATAGTCTGCACCCCAGCGTCGGAGCTGTATCTCACCTCGTATGAGCTGGCCCTGGCGACTGGTGTGAATGAAACGACGGCCCGTTCGTGCTCGCCGCGCACGTATCGAATCTCCGGAGCCTGCAACGATCTCGCCTCCGCCACTGGGAGAAGCGAAACAACACCCGCCAAGAGGATGAAAATGGAGAGTCTCATACCTTGCAAACTACCTCGGTTCATTGCGTAAAGGGATAGTCGGCCGTCGACCTAAGCGATGTCAATTGGCCTATTGGTTGCTGGCTCCCTGCTAGCTAACGGCTTCGAATCCAGCGGACCTCACGTTCCAGCCCGGCGGACATAGACATAATAGGCGCCAGACAGTTCTTCCCCGCTGCTGTCGAGAAACCAGGTCTGCAGCTTGGTGCGGCCTCGCGGAAGATCAACTCGAAACATAACCATTTTGGCCGTTTCGGCTACCGGTGAAGTCAGATCATGAGTGCCGATCCGGAGGCGTGCCTGGGCAACGGGCAGGGCTTGTCCCTCCGGATAAACCCCGTCAACCGCCTGGTAGGCGGGGACGCCGGAGCGGATGGCTGCGTCGGCTTCGTAAGGCCAGCGCCGCAGCTCAAACTCATAAACACCCGGCGACTCGACAAATAAGGTCCAGGCGCCATTCTTCCGTACTCCTCGCCGAATCTGGAACTGCTGATCGAGGAACGTGTCGTTCCAGTCGCAGGGAGTCAACATGGTCAGGGGTTCGTTACTGCTGCCGATATGAATCGGCGTAAACTCATTCAGCCGGGGCGCCACGCCTTCCCACCATTCGGCGTAGTGCTGCTGCATCCTCCGGGCGATTTCGGGATGGTCACCGATCACGTTTGACTGCTGGCCCGGGTCCCTCCTGATATCAAACAGCTCATTGCCTCCAACCAGGCGCCACTGCTTCCATAAAACGGCGGCGTCGCCTCGCTGCGGAATGGGATCGTTCATGCGGCTGAATTGAATGACCAACATGCGGTCATCCAGGTTCGACGCCTCTCCCTTCAGCACTTTTGCCAGGCTGACACCGTCGAATTTCGATTCCTCTGGACGCTCCAAGCCGCATAACTCGAGAAGTGTGGGCAATACGTCCTGTACCTGGGTCAGAATGTCCAGGTCCGCGGGGGGTCGCAGGTTGCCGCCGGGCCAGCGAATAAAGAAGGAAACCCGGTGCCCCCCCTCATAAAGGGAGATTTTTTTGCCTCGCATCCCCGCGTTCCAGATCTTCTCGCCAGTGGCCGTCCCGTTATCGGTCAGGAAAATCAGTATGGTGTTCTCACGTAAGCCGGTCTCGCGCAGGAATTTCTCGAGAATTCCGAGGTTGTGGTCAATATTGGCGATCATTCCGAAGAAACTGGCCACGGGAGGTGACTGATCCCGATAAGGCTCTCGATAGGAATCGGGAACAAACAGCGGGCCGTGAGGAGCATTCGTAGGCAGGTAACAAAAAAAGGGTTCCCCCTTTTCCCACCGGAGGCGCATCCAATCCATGGCTTTGCGAAAGAAGATATCCGTCGCGTAACCGGAGAACGGCTCCCGCCGTCCGTTGTGCCAGTACACGTCATCAAAATAGTCGTTGTTCCAGTAGTCGGAGGCAGAAGGGCTGTGAGAGCTGGCCATCCAGACAGATTCCTCGAAACCCCTGTCCTGGGGACGATGAGGGTAGTTGTCTCCCAGATGCCATTTCCCAAATATGCCGGTACGGTATCCCCCGGAACGGAATATTTCGGCCATTGTCTTAAACTCCGGCCGGAGCAGGGTCCGGCCGCTGCTTACGTTCATTGCGCCGTTCCGCAGCGCATCCACGCCGGTCATGAGTTGTCCCCGCGTAGGCGTGCACATGGGCGCGACGTGAAAATCCGTGAACCGGATCGATTCTTCGCGAAGCCGATCCAAATGAGGAGCCTTCAAAATCGGGTTCCCGTGGGCCGAGAAGTCTCCGTAACCCTGATCATCGGTCATGATCAGAATGACATTGGGCCGCCGGGGCTGCTGTGCGGTATCCGCCCTGACCAAATGGGATAGGCCGGTCGCGACGACAAAGGTGGTAAACAGTACCAGGCGCCGTAAGCCCGGGTGATTGTGATGCCTTCCAGCTTGACTCTGCGAATTCATGCCCGGATCATAACGACTCCCCGAAATCAAAGCCATGATGAAGATTACCCCCACAAAACCCGGTGTAGTCAGTTCGTTGCCGGGCGGCTTTTTGGAGGGACCATGATCCGTTCGGAGTAGTTCAGAGACTTTGCCGCCTGATAGCTAGCCCGAGTTAGCTATCAGTCAGTGGAAATCTCACTCCTCAGACATATGCGCAGTGCTGATCTTGGCCTACACTGTCCTCTCCGTGTGGCTCTGTAAAGGGAACCTGTACAGCGACGTGGCGCCGTGTTACAAATCCAGAGCATTTCCAGTCTCGGAGATCGATTCATGAGAAGACCGAAGAAGAACTCAATGTCTCGCCGGCAATTTGTTTCAAAATCTGCCTTCGCGGCTGGCTCTTTCCACTTTATTCCGAGTCGGCTGCTCGGCCGGGACGCCCCCAGCAACAAGTTGAACATCGCAGCCATAGGAGTTGGCGGCGTGGGAGCGGCGAACCTCCGCGCTTGCGAGAACGAAAACATAGTCGCGCTCTGCGACGTTGACAGCGCTCACCCGGCACGCGTCTTTGCCAGATACCCGAAGGCGCGGACCTACAAGGATTACCGCGTCATGCTCGAGAAGGAAAAGAGCCTCGATGCCGTGATCGTTGCCACTCCTGACCACACCCATGCCGTGATCACCATGGCCGCCATGCAAGCCGGCAAACACGTCTATTGTCAGAAGCCGCTTACGCATACGGTGTATGAGGCTCGTAAGATCACCGAGGCGGCACGGTACTACAAGGTCCAGACACAGATGGGTAACCAGGGCCATTCCTCAGAGCACATCCGCCTCTTAAAGGAATGGCTGCTTGACGGCGCCATCGGAGACGTGACCGAGGTGCATGCCTGGAGCGACCGGCCCGCCGGCGGGGACCCCTGGTCGACCTTCGCCGTTCAGGCCAAGCCCAAGGACACCCCCCCTGTCCCCGAATCGCTCGATTGGGACCTCTGGCTAGGACCCGCGCCTTACCGGACCTACCACCCGGCCTATCATCCGAGAAAATGGAGAGCTTGGCTGGACTTCGGAACCGGCGCTCTGGGTGACATGGGCTGCCACATACTCGACCCCGCCTTCTGGGCGGTCGATCTCGGGGCACCGCAGAGCATACAGGCCACCTCCACCCACTGGCAGGAGGAAGTAAGCTCCCAGACTTTCCCCAGGGCGTCCATTGTCCGCTACCAGTTCCCGGCCAGGGGAAACAGACCTCCTGTAAGCCTCACCTGGTATGACGGCCGGCTGATGCCCCCCATTCCGGAAGAGCTGGAGGAAGGCCGGACCCTGCCGCTAAATGGGGCGATCATCATCGGCACCAAAGGGAAATTGATCCACGGAGGAAGTGGCGCCGAGAGCCTTCGCCTGATCCCCGAGGCGCGGATGAAGGAGTACAAACGCCCAGCGAGGACACTACCCCGGGTCAAGGGAGGGCATGAAGACGACTGGATTCGAGCCTGCAAGGAAGGCCCCGGGGCAACGCCAGCCAGCGCGAATTTCGAGTACGGAGGCCCTCTGACCGAAATGGTCCTCTTGGGAATGGTAGCCATTCGCGTCAAAGACCAAAGGCTCGAATGGGATGCCGAGAATCTGAGGTTCAAGAACAACCAGAAAGCGACCGAGCTGCTCCACATCCAGTACCGGCCGGGTTGGAGCCTTTAGTCCGAGGTGATTTCCATGAACACGAAAAGGTTGACCCACCTGGTCCTGGCCTCTGTCGGGCTGGTGTCGTTCAGCGTCTGTCTCGAGGCCCACAAGCCCTTGCTTCAGGAGCCGCCCCGCGCGGCGAGCGACATCCCCGCCTGCCAGCTCTTCCACATCACTCGAACTCCTCCCCAGGACTGGCGACTGGAGGGAGTTCTGGCCTCAAGTGATTTCGGTCGCCTGCTGCTCAGGCATCGGGAGGCGGGGGCACACGTCAAACAACTTGACGACATCGTCTCCCGAACCCGCGACTACAAGGACGAAAGCTTCGAAGCCTGGCACAGCCCCCACCTCATAAAGGTCTTGGTCGAAGAACAGGCGATTCGGGTAGTGCGGGCACCAGGGGAACTGATCATGCCAGCGAGGACTCGCTACCAGTTCCCGATAATGGTGAAAAACACCGCGCCGGCCGTACGTATGCTCACCATTGAGTCGCCATGGAGAACCTATGAGTTTCCCGTGCCGGGCCGGTCAGTCAGGGGTTACTGCTTGAACGTCTGGAACCCTGAGCCCGGCCGCAAACCGGCCGACTTCTCCTTCCGGGCCGGGGAGTTCAGCGACCGGATCCGCCTCACGCTGGACATACGGGCCAAGGGACGCCTGCGCGTGCGACTCATCGGAGACGAGGGAGTCGCTGCAGCCGCCCGCGTCTACCTGAGTGGCGTCGACAAACTGGCTTACATGCCCTACGGTGCAGCTCAGCGCATCATGCCCCGAACCGGGGAGTACTTCTTTTACGCGAGAGACACCTTCGAGGTCTCCCTGCCCGAGGGGGAGGCGCTGGTTCAGGCAGTAGGGGGACTGGAATTCGCCCCCGTCGAGAAGGCCGCCCGCGTCGAAGCCAATAAGGTGACAACTCTTGACCTCACGCTCGACCACCGCTTCCCGCTTTACAAGCAGGGGTGGTACTCGTCCGATTCCCACATCCACGCCAACTATTTCGACAACGAACTGGTGACGGTCGACGACATCGCCCTCCAGGTTGCCGGAGAGGGGCTGGACATCGCCAACCTGATGGTCGCCAATTCCACGGACGAACATGTCCACGACCTTCAGCATTTTGAGGGGAAACCGCACCGCCTGAGCCACGGCCGGCACATCCTCTATTGGAACGAGGAAATGCGCAACCGGCTCATCTACGGCCACATGTCCTTCTACAACCTCAAGGAACTGGTTTACCCGATCTACACGGGTTATCCCGGGACCGAGCACTACGAGGACTATCCGCCGAACTACTACCAGGCTGCCAAGGCCAGAGCCCAAGGCGGGGTGGTGGCCTACGTTCATCCGGCTATCGGGACGACCTTTGACCGGGTGGGCTATGGCGGGGCACAGGAGTTTCCGGTCGATATCGTCCTCGGAGAAGTCGATTCACTGGATGTCCTCAGCAATACCTTGGAGCCCCCAGCCGTCGACCTCTGGTACCGGATCCTGAACACCGGGCTGAGCTGTGCGATTTCCGCCGGGACTGATTCGTTCACCAATTTCATGATGTACTGGGTGCCCGGGAGCCAGAGAGTCTACGTGCACGTTCCAGGCCCGTTTTCCTATCAGAAGTGGATTGATAATTACCGCAAGGGTGTAAGTTTTGCCACCAACGGCCCGATTCTCAAATTCTCGGTGAACGATCAGTTGCCGGGCAGCCGGCTCCAGCTGTCCAAAAAGAAGGGGCGAGCCACGGTCCGAATCCAGGCGGAAGTTCAGTCCCTGGTACCGGTTGACAAACTGGAGATCGTCGTGAACGGCTCAGTCGTCGCCTCGGAAGCGATTCCGGGCGGCCGTTCGCATCGCCTCCAGCGTGAAATCAACCTGGAAAAGAGTTCTTGGGTCGCGGCCCGAGTCTGGGGCCCCGGTCACCGGCTGGTCCCGGACGACCCGCAAGCCTTTGCCCACACCAGCGCCGTCTATTGCATGGTCCACAATCGACCGATAGCCTCAGCCGAAGACTCACTCTTCTGGGCTGACTGGATCGAACAGCTGATCAAACGGGTGACGGACCACGGGGTTTTCGCGACTCCCGAGCGGCGCGACTCGGTGATCGAGTTGTTCCGAAAGGCCCAAGCCAGGTATCGCGAGATGGCAAGAGAGGCCGGAAGCAACTGAGTTTCGGGCAATGGCATTCACTTAAGCGTGGGGGCACGCTTCTTTTGGAGTGCGGCGGCAACGAGAGGCCGACGCTTCATACTCATCTCGGGACCAACAGGGCTCTTGCTGTAGCACGCCGGAGGCGAAAGTAGGTCCGGCAAGACTGCCGGACCTACTTTGTTCGCTCCGTGTGCGGCGCAGACGCGCGTAAAGAATGGAGGGTTTCAATCCGCCCGAAAAGCGCCGGCCGGATTCGAAACCCACCCTTCTACGAAGGCTACGTAACCCCTCCGGGGTAAAAAGCCGTCCTGCTCACTCCCCATCCGGGGGCCTTTTCCAGTCGGGAAAATCGCGTTTGAAACTCTGCAGCAGCCTGTCCGGGTTATTGTCCAGAAAGTAAATCTTGCCCCGGCTTACGTACCGTCCGGTCTTCGGGTCATAGCTGTCCGCTATAACCGGATTGGGATGAACACAAGACAGGAACAGCTGTCCCAGCCGTTCACACTCGGGCCAGGCGATTGCGCTCAGAAAACGCCGATCGTGAGACACCACGCCTATTATCGGATACACAGGTCGGTCCGTGCTCACCGGCCGTTTCCCGTAAAACGTATCGACCCACTTCGACCGGTTTCCCCAAGCCGGGATATACTCCTGGACCCAAGGCTTTGGCATCCGGCCGCGCGCCGAGAAAGGATTATCCCGACCGTCTACGCTGGGAATCCGAACCGTGTCGCTCAGCCGTGTCAGGCCCTTAGGGAGAAACACAAAAGCTCGGCCCACAAAATCCGTAAGATAACTCTCGTCGAACTTGTCTTTCTTGTTTCCGAACGCGGCCGATCGCTGAAACGTCACACACATGTTGACAAAGCGGATTTCCTTTATAACCGCTTCCTCAGGCCCGCTCATGATGGCAGTAATGACAACGCCGTCCGCTTCAGGGTGAAAACGCGTCTCGAGCGTCGTCCCCCGATACTCGTGAAAGAGCGTAATCCCGCCGTCCCTCCTCTGCACTCGCTTCGGCTGCCCGAACCTGTCTTCGTAACACCAGAGGTTTGCCCCGACTCCCTCGATCTCCGGCGCCTGGATGGTCACGAATACACGTTTCCGGGTCTGGAACTGCTCCTCATAGATGTCCAGCGATGGCTTGGCTGATCGGCTCTGAGGATCACCCATCAGGTGACTGCACAGAATCAGAAATACGAGAGCAGCTCGACATCCCGAACCGTGTTTCACTGTGTCTTCTCCTCGTTCATGCCAGTCAGGGGGGCTACACGAAACGAAAAGGTGTCGCCGCCCTGACGTGGAATGTCTTCACACTTGGGAACCGCTCGCGAAGCCAGTCTGCGGCATCCTCCATCCCGGGCTCTTCACTGTGGGCGTGTCCAAGCACGATCAGGCCCTTATTAAGTCGGGCCGCAGTCGCGTCGCGCGCATACTCACAGCTCGTCCACTCCGCTGTTTCTCCGCAAATGACCACGTCCATTCCTTTCTTGCTGAGCAGTTCGATCTGCTGCGGCCCCATGGCGCCCCCCCAGCCAGCAAACAGACCCACGCGCCGGCAAATCATGCCAGGATCCCCGACGGCCATGACCCGAGGTATTTGGAGCCGCTCCTTGCACTTGTTGCAGAGCTCTTCGAAAGTGATTGGCGACATCTCGTAGAGTCTCTTGTTGTCCGGGTTTATCTGCTTCAGGTCGAGCCTGCGGGCCAGCCCTCTAATAATGCCGTCTGGCTGGTGCGAGTGCCAGTAGTCGTGAAAACGCCAGATCGTGATGCGAGTTTCCTGGATGAGCTTCTTTTTTGCGTCATAGACGGGATCACCGAGCAACGAGTCGACGTTGTCGGCATGTTCGTAGAAGGTCGGCTCATGTGTGATAAGCAGGTTGGCACCCATTTCGCTGGCTTTCTTGATGACCTCAAACGTCGCCAGAAAGGTCGTAGCGATTCCCGTTACCCGGCGGGACGGGTCTCCCGCCTTGAATGTGTCAATGGTCTGTTTCAAGGGCGTCCCGGTAGTGTCTTTGATAATCCGATCAATCACTTCCTGGATAGTCGGCGCCTGGGCGTTTGCCCGCACCGTTTGAGATAAGGCAGCAGCCGCGACTCCAGCGATGAAGTCACGTCGGTTTGCTTTCCCGTAACCCGTCATTTTTCCCTCCGTTCTCCCTCAATCGGCGGCAGCTCTCAGCGATGAGCAGTTCGCGGCCAGGCGGTTGGTGGGTTTCAATCCGCCCCGAAAAGCGCGGTGCGGATTCGAAACCCACCCTACCGCTGACCGCTGAAAGCTTACAATCATACCTGACTGAACCGAACCACTAAGGCAGCAAGCGCCGTGTGGAGACCCTTCCCCACACCCGGTGCTGACGAAAGGCCTCGGCATACTTTACTCCCGCCTGCAGACCGCGAAACGCCGATTGAATCATGGCCATTTGAACCAGGTCGACCTGATCATGCGCTTTCAGCCAGGTCATTTGACTCTCGTGACACGCAATCATTTCCTGCTTAGTGTCGATCACGCTCGAGGTATCGACAAAGTCTTCGGGAGTGAAATACATTCCAGCAACGGTGTCCATGAAATAGATCGGGGTTAGCTTGAAGTGCACTTCAGACTCCGTAATCAGCTGGGGAAGGGTGGCTGCGAAGCTCCCGTCAAAACCGACCAACGAGGTCGTGCTGTGATCGGCCATGTAATCGTTTGGATCAGGGAGAATGATGAAGTCAGGCTTCGACTTGCGGATAGCCTCGGTCATCTTTAGTCGCGATTCCCGGTCCGCGTAGATGTCGAAGTCGTCGATGTCCAGGGTGATGGACTCGGCGCCAATCACGCTTGCGGCCTTCACCGCCTCCTCCCTTCGGATCTTTCGCAACTCGTCTCTCGGGATCTCGGTGTGGCCAAGGTTCCCGTTCGCCACATGGCACATCACCACTTCGTGCCCTTGCTTCGCCAACAGTGCCAGCGTCCCTCCACAGAGCACCTCCAGATCGTCTGGATGAGCCCCAACAGCCAGTACCCGCATAAATTACCTCCTTGCACTTTAACTACCCGCCTCAAGGCGGAATGACAAATGGAATCGGCGCGGTGCGATTCCTCCGGAGAATAGGGCGCGCCCCGAGTCCTGTCACGCGAGCGTTTTCTGTTGTGTCAGGGCCGCGCGCGAGCGTTTTCCAGCGAAGCAAGCGGGTCCGAACAGAAAGCGGATCGCCTGCCCCGGGGCACCAAACGTTCGAGATCCAAAAAATACGGGAAATTCTTTGATTTTTCGATTTTTCCCGATTTCCACCTTCAGCTTTCTGTTCGGACCCGCTTGCTTCGCTGAAAAACGCTCGCGCGCGGCTCTGACACAACTGAAAAACGCTCGCGCGGCTCTGACAGGACTCGGGGCGCGCCCTATTCTTCGGAGGAATCCCACCCGAAAACCGGTGTCCTACAGACAAGTGACGCCTTAGGCTACACTGAATTGGGCCCTTGGCCCTAAAAACTCTCATTTTGGCGCTTATGCCCCCAAGAGCCCTTTCGGCCGCCCTCGACTATAAGCCGAAAGTAAGTCAAAAGCGCCGGGGTCACTAAAAACGTGTAGGCGGCATCTGGGTGCAAACCGGTGGTTTCCCCCGACAATACTCTCCGCAAACGCGTGGGATCCGCGAGGACCGAGAGCGCTGTCGGGATAAACTCCTCCCGATACCGGTCCTTAAGCGGCTGCAGAATCGTGGCCGACAAATCCGTGCAACTCCCAACAGGCTCACTATGAGCGTTATGCGCGAGGCGAAGCGGTCCTGGGCTGGCTAAATGCGACCTGCGAGCTTTCTGCCGTAACGGGCACGGTCGACTGGCAGAGGTTCTGTCGCCAGTTGCTGGAATCGCTCAAGGAGGACTTCGCGAAGCGAGCCGCCGCAGTCGGCCATGTGAAGATCATGCTGTCGACTCCGCACGGCACCTGCGCAGGCAACCTGATCGGCTCTGACGCTGAGGTTTCGGTTCGTAACCATCTGACCGCCCCGTCGTCGGAGGCTCGCCTGATTATTAACGCCCGCGCTGAGATGACGCCCGAATCTCTTGAACAGCTCGTGCGTAAGAACCTCGTTCAGGTTGCGGACGGGCAGGTCGTGGTTCGCATCGATCAGCTTCGGAGTCTGAGTCCGGGCCGTCCGATTCCGACTCATCGCTACGTCGACATTGTCTAGCGAATCCGAGGTCTCGCCACCGCTCTGGTCACTCAGCGCGTACCTTTCGTGCAAACCGATCCCCTTCGGTTTTGCACAGGTCACTCAGGAATTGGCCTGTGTTCTCACTTCCGACAGTTTCTTGAACTCATCCTTCAAAAGCGGATAGAGATCCCGGAAGATCGAGTAAAACCGTCGGTAGGTGGCGTGGTTTTCAGCGTTCGGAGAGACGTGGTCACCCACCTGCACCCACTGCTTGACCACGTCATAGTCTTTGAAGACCCCGACTCCCACTCCCGCCGCCACGGCGTTCCCGACCGGCGCTCCTTTCGACGATCGTGCAAAGGCGCACTCCACGTTGAGGATGTCGGAGATGATCCGCCGCCACATGGGGCTGTTGGCGCCGCCTTCGCTGAGGACCAGAGGCAGGTTCATCTTGAGGCCGCTCTGCTGCATCAACTCGAAGTTGTGCAGTAAGGCGTAGCCGGCACCCTCCATCATGGCGCGGATCAGGTGGCCGCGGCTGTGGTTCAGGCTAAGCCCGAAGGCGACGCCCCGGGCATCGGTGTCCCAGATGGGCGTCCTCTCTCCCATGAAATAGGGGAGCACGATGAGCCCATCCGACCCGGGGGGAACGTCCTTCGCCTCGAGGTTCATCAATTCGTAAGCGCCGACACCCGAAATCGACTCAGTGGCACGCTCCAGCTGCCCGAAGTTGTCGCGGAAGTAGCGGATCAGGGCGCCACAGGATACCAGGGCGGCCAGGGTGGTGTATTTGGTCCGAGAGTGGGCGGTATGGACAATCGTGATCATCCCCCGCGTAAACTTCGGTTCGTCATGGACCACGCCCAGCACTCCCGCAGTGCCCATCACGAGTTGAGTTGAACCGGCGTCAACGGCGCCGCCGGCGACCCAGGCGGCGTTGCAATCGACGGTGCCGGCGACCACCGGGGTACCAGCTGCCAGGCCCGTCCTATCGGCGGCTGCCCGCGTCACCTCGCCGACCACCTCGTCGCAAGGATACGGGCTTGGAAACTTGTCCGGGTCGAGCCCGATCAACTTGATCAGATCGTAGTCCCATTGCCGTTTGACGATGTCGAAGACGATGCCGATCAGGGACGCGTTCGAATAGTCGGTGACGGCCTTGCCGGTAAGCTTCATTCGGGGGTAATCGGCGGCAGTCTGCAGCTTGCAGGCTTGTCGATAGAGGTCCGGCCGGTTGTTCTTTTCCCACAGGAGCTTCGCAGTTGCGTAATAGGGATCGATCGGATTGCCGCTCAGCTGGAAGACTCGGTCTTCCCCCACCTTATCCCTTAACCAGTCACACTCCGCAGTGGCCCGCCGGTCCATCCAGATATGGGCGTTCTGAAGGGGCCGCAAGTCCTTGTCGACCAGAATGCAGGCTGGAGAAAGGGCGCTGATTGAAACACCCTTGATCTCCTTCGGATTCACCTTCGCTTGTGTGATCGAGGTGCGAATGGTGTCGGCGACCGCTTCCCAATACCATTCGGGACTGTGCTCCGCTTTCGCTCCCGGGAACCTGTCGTCCGCGTTTTTAGACGTGATCAGCGGATACTCGACATAGTGACTCCCGAGCACCGTTCCGTCTGTGGCCATCACAACAGCTTTTGTTCCGCCCGTTCCAACGTCGCAACCAACCAGAAACTCGCCCATGCTTTCCCCCTGCCGCTATTACAGACTGCCCGCCGAAAGGAGCTCCTATTGCAGGCTGTTCCGGGCGTCGCCCGCCACCCGGGTAGGAATCCCCAAGTGCAGGCAAGTCGCCACGAATTCCTCGAGGATGTCTCCGTAGCCGATGATGATGTGATTCGACATGTGCGACGACATCAGCTCGTCGCGTCCGTAGCCGGGGATGTGAACGTTCGCGATCGGCCATTCGCGAGTCGTCTTGCGCAGTCGATCATCAACTTCCGCGTCCGGCAGGGCCAGGACCTCGCCCGTTCCGCAGTCCATCCCCACCCGGCCGAAATGCTGGTAGAAGCGAGCCCAGGTGACGGTTCCGGGTTTGGAGACCCCGGAGCAGGTCCCTCCTCCCAGGGGAAAATACATCTTGGGTTGCCGGTAGACCTTGGTCTGGTGCCATCCTCCGAAGTGGGCAGGAGGCGCGCCTCCGGAGATTTCAAAAACCCAGGTGAATCGGCCTTGGTAATCACGCCCCCAACGTACGTCGTGCAGCGTGGTCTCCGGGGGCATGCCGCGGCGCTGATAAATGTCATGCATGAGGACTTGAGGGACGGCGGCGCCGAGGTCCCCCTCGTTGAAATGAACGATCGGACGTCCCGGGTTGATCGGCTGTCCCGTCTCCGGATCGATGAGTTCCGGGCGGTCCGAGTTGTTCAGCATGCCTTCGGCCAAATCAGAGGCGGGAACGCTTCGCACGAGACCATACTGATAGGGAATGCCGATGGCGCTCAGCCCATAGCGCTTGAAAATACGGGCCGCCGCCACGTACATCTTCATTTGGACTAGCACTTGCCCCGGCACCAGGTGTTCGAACTGATCGGTTCCCCAGTCGAACCACGTTTTGCGGTCGACCAGCCAGTTCATGTACCGCTGCGCCTCCTGGTCGGGGACCGTATGCATCTCGGCGACCAGGTCCGACTGGCTCAGCAACTCGATCGGGAACCCGATGGAGCCGAGCGCGCCGGGGTCCATCACTGCGTTAAGCATCCCCATGCATCCGGGGTCGAGCTGTCCCAAGATGCGCTTTCGCCGCAGGATGTCACGGGCCAGTTGTTCGCCCGCCCGCATCGCCTCGGGCGAAAGCTTGAGTTTTTCGGCATTCGTGAGGTGAGACAGATCGTACTTGATGTGGCCGGTGGCACACCATTCCTCCAGCCTTTTCAGGAATTCAGGATCATCCGCGAAGCCTTCGCTCCAGATCCGGCTGTGAGAGCCCCCGAGCCGGTCCAAAGTGCTCGAGTGGTTCAGCAGAGACACGAGACCCGGCCAGGTGCCGTCGAAGTTGGCGAGCAGAAGAATCGGGCCTTTGTGGGTCTGCAGGCTGCTGGACACATTGTGCGCATAGGCCCAGCAGCTGAGCACGACAACCACGGGCGCCTCGGGTTCGATATCGGCGAAAACGGATACGCCTTCGCACTGGCGAGTCACGAAGCCGTGTTTCCGCGACGGATCGTAGCGGGTTGCGACGGCGGTTTCCCGCCCCAGGCGGGCAAACGCCGCTTGCACTGCCGCGAGGGTCACTTCCTGCTTGGGCCAACACACCACCCCCACGGCATCTCGAAAATCTCCGTTGGAAACCAATTGGATCGTACGATTGTTCGATGATGTCATAGTTCACTCTCAACTTCCCGGTTCTCAACGACAGCCGGCAGAACCGTCCCGGACCGGGCGCAGCAAGCCTCCGTAGCAATATGACCCAAAGTCAGCCACTTTGCCAACTATCTAGCGCTAGCTTCGATGACAGATTAGGCCGTTATTGGGTCCCGAACGAGAATTTTGTTCTTCTTAGGCCGCAAGCTTCAAC
>JBHGBF010000006.1:0-49860 GCA_041946865.1 Acidobacteriota bacterium
AGGCTTGGTGAAGCACCGGCCTCTCTCCTCGTTGCTGCCACACTCCGAACAAAAAACTGGAGGGGGTGCATGTCCGAGAATGCATAGTCTTGACTCCACTCCCACGCCCGTCTATAGTTTGATTTTTGTTCCGTTCTGCCTCGTCAGATCGGTGATGAGCCCTCCAGCCCAAGGACGCGGTTCAGAGATAGCTAACGTTCTGACAATAACCAGGTGATAGGAGGATATTCATGGGTATCAAGGTAGGCATCAATGGGTTCGGCAGGATCGGCCGGCTGGTCTATCAGGCCATGGCCGACCGCGGAGTTCTGGGGAAAGAAATCGATGTGGTGGCCGTGGTCGATATTTCGACTGACGCGGACTATTTCGCTTATCAGCTGAAGTACGACTCCGTGCACGGCAAGTTCGACCACGAAGTGACAACCGAGAAGAGCGACTCGTCCAAGGAAGACAACGACACATTTGTCGTCGACGGCGCGAAGACCAAGGTCATTCTGGCGACGAAGACTCCGGCCGAGTTGCCGTGGAAGGAGCTGGGGGTGGAGTACGTCATCGAGTCGACCGGCCTGTTCACGGACTCAGAGAAGGCCAAGGGCCATTTGGCTGCCGGCGCCAAGAAGGTGATTATCTCAGCCCCCGGCAAGGGTGAGGTGAAGACGCTTCTCATGGGTGTGAACGAAAGCGAGTACGACCCGGCCAGGCACCACATCATCTCGAACGCTTCCTGCACGACCAACTGCCTTGCCCCCGTGGTCCACGTCATCATGAAGGAAGGGATCGGCATTGAGACCGGTCTGATGACCACGATTCACGCCTACACCGCGACTCAAAAAGTGGTCGACGGGCCATCCAAGAAGGACTGGAGAGGCGGGCGTGCCGCGGCCATCAATATCATCCCCTCGACGACTGGCGCCGCCCGTGCCGTTGGTGAAGTCCTGCCTGCGACCAAGGGAAAACTGACCGGCATGTCGTTCCGCGTCCCCGTTCCGAACGTGTCGGTCGTTGATCTGACGTTCCGTTCCGCCCGGGACAGCTCCATCGAAGAGATCGACAGCTGCCTGAAGAAGGCCAGCCAGACCTACCTGAAAGGCATTCTGGGGGTCACGGAAGAAGAGGTGGTTTCAACCGATTTCATCCATGACGACCGCTCTTCGATCTACGACTCACTGGCTACACTGCAGAACAACCTGAAGGGCGAAAAGCGCTTTTTCAAGGTCGTCTCCTGGTACGACAACGAGTGGGGCTACTCCTGCCGGGTCGTCGATCTCCTGCGCTATATCAATAAGAAGAAGTAACGGGGTTACACGACCGGAAGCGACTGGCGTGTATTGGAAAGGACCGCGGGCATGACCGCGGTCCTTTCTATGCTTCCCGGAGCCCGCGAAGCTTCGCTGCAGAACCGGTTGCCGGCGGTCCGCGCCGGTGTCCGACTAATAGGAGAGAAGACAAAGACTATGGCCAAAATGTCTATTCGAGATCTTGATCTCGCGGGTAAACGTCTTTTCATGAGGGTGGATTTCAACGTCCCTATCAAGGACGGGAAGGTTTCCGATGACACTCGGATTCGGGCCTCGATGCCCAGCATCAGGCTGGCTCAGGAAAAGAAGGCGAAGATCATCCTGGCCTCACACCTGGGCCGGCCGAAGGGTAAGCCTCAACCCGAATACTCCCTGAAGCCGGTGGCCGAGCGCCTTTCGGCGATTCTCGACCAGCCGGCGCAGTTTGCCCCTGACTGCATCGGCTCCGAAGTGGAGGCCCAGGCCAGGGCCCTGGGTCCGGGACAGGTTCTGCTGCTCGAGAACGTGCGTTTTCACGAGGGCGAAACCAAGAACGACCCTGACTTTTCGCGCCGGCTGGCGGTGCTGGCGGAAGTCTATGTCAACGACGCCTTCGGATCCGCTCACCGGGCCCATTCTTCCACGTACGGAGTCCCCGAAGTGCTGGGACAGGGCGCGGCCGGATTGCTGATGGAAAAAGAACTGGAATCGCTTTCGAAAGTCCTGTTTCATCCGGAAAGGCCGGTGGTTGCGATCCTTGGAGGCGCGAAAGTCTCCGACAAGATAGAGGTCATCGACAACTTCCTGAACTTCGCGGATGCCGTGCTCCTGGCCGGCGGCATGGCCTACACGTTTTTCAAAGCACAGGGGAAATACATCGGCAAGTCGCTCCTTGAAGAGGACAAACTCGATGTCGCCAAGGGCGTCCTTGCCAAAGCTCAGTCACGGGGTGTGAAGCTCCTTCTTCCGGTCGATCACGTGGTGGCGCCGAAGCTGGAGGCAGGCGTGGAAACCAGGATGATGGGCGTTGACCAGATCCCGGATGACTGGATGGGCCTGGATATCGGCGCCGGGACGATTGGGCAGTTTGAGGCTGAGATCGCCCGGGCAAAAACCATCATCTGGAACGGTCCTGTGGGTGTGTTTGAGATTGATTCGTTCGCCCAGGGCACGATGGCCATCGCGCGCGCCGTGGCAGGCGCCGGCGCCTTCAGCCTGATTGGTGGCGGCGATTCTATCGCGGCTGTCAAGAAGGCCGGCGTGACCGACAAGATCAGCCATATTTCGACTGGCGGCGGGGCCTCCCTCGAGTTCCTGGCCGGCCAGAAGCTGCCCGGGGTCGAAATCCTGACGGAGAGTAAATAGGACAGGGCCGTAAGCGCAGCATCTTTCGCGGACCGTCAGCGGACGGGGGGCGCGCCGGGTGCGATCCGCTGCAGCGGAGTCATGACTATGAACAGACAGACTGTCATTGCAGGTAACTGGAAGATGTTCAAGACCAATGCCGAGGCCGAGGCGATGGTCAAAGAATTGCGAACGCTGGTGGACGGCACCGATAAGGTTGAAGTCGTCGTCTGCCCGCCTTTTACCGCCCTTTCGACGGTGGCTGCGGCGCTCAAAGGAAGCCGCATTGCGGTGGGAGCGCAGGACGTATACTGGGAAGACCAGGGGGCGTTCACTGGCGAAGTCTCTGTCCACATGCTGTGGAGCAGCGGCTGCCGGTACTGCATCATCGGGCATTCCGAGCGGCGGCAGTATTTCCATGAGACGGATGAAACGGTCAATCGGAAGCTGAAGAAGCTCCTCGGGTCAGAGTTGATTCCGATCATGTGTGTCGGGGAGATGCTGGCCGAGAGGGAAGCGGGCAAGATCCAAGAAGTGGTTCTGGGCCAGATGGATCGCGGCCTGGCTGGATTGACAGGTGATCAGATATCCCGTATCATCGTCGCTTACGAACCGGTTTGGGCGATCGGCACCGGCAAGACGGCTACACCTCAGATTGCCGAAGACGTTCACTCCATGATCCGCAAATGGCTGGCGGGACGCGCTTCCACGCAGGTAGCAGAGGCGGTGCGAATCCTCTACGGAGGAAGCGTCAAACCGGATAACGCGAGCGATTTGATGGCCCAGCCGGATATCGACGGAGCCCTGGTCGGCGGGGCCAGCCTCGATGCGAGGTCGTTCGCGAAAATCGTGAAATTCTAGGCTGGCGGTCGAAACGACATATATGTTTACGTTACTCGTTATTCTTCATGTCCTGGCTTCCCTGGTTTTGATTCTGGTCGTCCTGTTGCAGTCGGGGAAGGCGGGAGATCTGGCTTCGGCTTTTGGCGGCGCGGGCACGCAGACAGCTTTCGGCGCCCGCGGGGCGGCCACGGTCCTGAGCAAGGCGACCACGGTCTGCGCCATCGTCTTCATGGTGACTTCGCTCGGGCTCTCGATTACCTATCTACGCGGGACAAAAGGGAGCAGCGTCATGGAGGGGGTGAGGACCGCTCCCACGACGACTGCGCCCAAGCCGGCCAACCCGGCCGAGCGTTCGGGCGGCAGTCCGGCGCAGACAGCGCCGCAGCAGCAACAGCAGACGCCCCCGCCCGCCCAACAGCCAGAAAAGAAGTGACCCGTGCCGGAGTGGTGGAATTTGGCAGACACACCATCTTGAGGGGGTGGCGCTCGAAAGGGCGTGCGGGTTCAAATCCCGCCTCCGGCACCACCATTCAGGGGACCCAGCAGTGACGCGGGTCCCCTTTCTTTTTGCCCGCACGTCGCATCCCATTTGCATCCCCGGCAGACGGAAAGCGCACCATTCGGCACTTGCACCGCTTATGTTCACGTCCTCCCGGATATGCAGGAAGAAGCGGCGGCGAAAATCAGCAGTCTGCTGCACGGATAGGAAGCGCGAGAAACCCGATGGGTCAGATCGCCTAATGATAGAGAGTCCACCAACCAGGTCCAAGGTAGCCGAAATAGTCGTCAAGAAAAGGATTTCATGAAACAATGATTGCGTAGAAATCTTCAGTTCTTGGGTCTAGAATCCGTGAACATGGAACGAAAGGGACAGAGCCCCTTTTACCCTGGACAACCGGTTCCTGTCGAACTGTTCGTTGGTCGAACGGCCGAGATCAACCGCGTTAGCCGGGCAGCCCAGCAAGTAGCACAAGGAAACCCCAGGCAATTTTCATAATGGGCGAGTACGGGATTGGAAAGAGTTCGCTCGCCAAGTTCATCCGAGTCTTGGCTGAGGATGACCCGGGCCTCATCGGCTTCCATGTGTTGCTCGGTCAAGCGGACTCGATTGATCTGTTGTGCCAAGCCACAGTTCAGGCGATCATAGAGAACCAACAACAGCGACAGACCGCGACCGAAAAGCTACGACATCTCTTGGCAGATTATCTCGTACGCACTTGTGGATGTCGGCCGGAAATTCGTGGACCAACAGGTTTACGCAGCGTTACGAAGCGAACACTATCAGAGCATCCTGAATAAACTCGCCAAGCGGATTTCGACCTCACCTTCACTCGAAAGCAACTGAGCAAGGGTCTGAACGGAGAAGAGATTAAGAAGCTGGACAACTTTCTAAATAGGATGCAGAAACTAAAGGTGATACGAAAGGGAGACACCCAGGGGGAATATGTCTTCTGCGATCGCCTCACGCGGCTCTATATTCGAGCTAGTGCCGGTATCAAGGCTGCGGGCAAGCGTCCTGCTCGTGCTCTCGGTTAACCAGCTTCTAGTCTCCTCCTGCAAATGATCCCCGCTGGCTCAGCCAAAGCTCTCACCGACGCGGGCTTCTAACTGCGTGGCCTCTTGCGAAAAATGCGACATTCGCGGGTAGTCGTTCAGTCGCATCTGTTCGTAGTTCCGGCTTCAGCCAGGCGGCTGAGAGCGCGTCGCTGCGAACGGATACGCTCTGAACTGCCCGGCTGAAGCCGGAACTACGAACAAATTCGTGGAGGACGCTACCGCTGCGATACTTCGCGCCTGGTGTCGCCGGCGGTCCAGCCATAGGCGGCCATCATGATGCCGAACAGGTCGCTGTTCGCGATGAAGCCGCGAATCCTCTCGGCGCCTGGGCCCTTTGCCGCGACCAGGACCTGCTCGCCGGAGTGGCCGCTGCCCACGCTTATAAAAGGCTTGGGCGGTTTGGACGAGGCGCCGGCAGGCTCGTCGCCGTCCATCAACGGCTGTCCGGGCTTGCCTCCGACCAGCCGGATGTCAAAGGAGTGATCCGCGCAGAAGATGACGAGGGTCTCTTCACCGGCCCGCTCGGCGATCTGGCGGACCATGCGATCGAGCACGCCGACGTGCTCGAGCCCCAGTTTGAGCTTGTCGGTGTGCACGTCGCATTCGGCCATCAGGAAGTACCCTTTCGGATTTTTCGAGAGAGTCTCGATGGCGTGCAGAGCGAGGCTGGGCAAGTCGAAGTCCATGCTGTCGAAGACGGCGACCGTACGCCCGCGAGAAGCGAGGGCCTCTGCCGGTGTTCTGACATAACTGTATTTGAGTTTTTGGAGCTCCGCCTTCAGATCGATGTCCAGTTGATCGGCGGCGAGCACGACGTTCTGGCGTCCGGCGCCTATGAGCAGGTCGACCCCGTCCCCGAAGCGCGGCGCCAGAAACTGTCGCAGGATCTCCGGCGTGTTGCCGCGGTCGCTCACGTGCGCGTAGCAGGCGGCGGTCGTGGCATCGGTCACCGGGACATTGGACATGACCCCGGTCGACAGCCCGTGCTCCTCGGCGTACTCCAGGATAGTCTTAAGGATCGTCCCGTTCTTGGCGCCACGGATGGCGTCCGGGCCTTGTGACAGCACGCCGTTGTTGGTTTTGTGCCCGGTGACCAGCGCGGTCATTCCGGCGGCGGAATCAGTCACCCAGGCGTTGGAGGCTGAGGTATCCATGAGCGCCATGTGCGGCAAGGAGTGGATAAACAATCCGTTCGGCTTGTTGTGGTGATACAGGCTCCCGGCATGGAGCGTGGGGATGCCCCCGGCATCACCGATGATAAGAATCACGTTACGGGCCCGGCCCGGTGGCTGATCGGCAGCGGCCGGGAGGCTGCCGGAAGCGAGAATGAGAAGAACAGAGACGCGCGCGATGGCCGACAGCCACGCTTTTCCTGATTCGAGTCTTGTCATCGAAAGCTCCTCGTCGTCTTTTGTGTCCGGCAGAGTTTAGCAGCATTTGGGCTGCTTTCGAAGACAATCCACAGGGTCCGAAGAGCCGAACCAGTAGCGCGTCCTGACGGACTTGTTACTTCCCGGCTTTGCGGATGTAGATGTTTCCGGTGAAAGTCTTGAACTGAATTTCCGGACCGCCGCCGTTGATCGTGCCGACGATGGCCCTTTCGATCTTCACCCGGTATTTCCCGGCCTTGGCGGGCTTGGCTGTCTCCGGGCCCGATGTCACCACTTCCGTCGTCATGTCGAAGTCGCTGAAGATCTCTCCCATCTGGGACTTGATATTCAACCGGGCTCGCGCGTCGGCGGGCAGGGTCAGGTCGATGTCCCCGTTCAGCGTGGTAAAAGACATGGTCTTGTCCGGGGCGAGCCGGGTGAACGCGGCATCGATCTCGCCGGTCACGGCGTTGGCCACAGCCGCTCCGGAGACCCCTTTGAGGGTGATGCTCCCGGTAGTGCTGCCGGCCTCGATCTCGCCGGTCACACCCTCGATCAGGATGTCTCCGTCCTTGACGGTGTTGAGTTTGACGGAGCTGGCTGCGGGGACGAAGATAACCACGTTGACTACGTTCCGGAGGGAGCTGGATTGGACTGAGACGCGGTTGTTTTCCTCTTCGATCTCCAAGCCGGCAGTCGGAATAGTCAGGCGCTTCATGCCGCGAGCCTTGGCCTCCACGTCCGGCCTCGCTTTCGATTCGGGTGAGTCCTGCGCCTCTCTCTCCCCCTGCTCGATTCGCGCCTCGACAATGACCTCGTTCCCCGGCTGGGTCTTAACGGTTATTCCTCCGCTCATCAGGTTTACCTCAAGCCTCGCCGGCTGGCCGGGATTGCTGAGAGGGACGGCAAAGCGCTCGGGCTGCTGGGCCCAGCCGGAAGATCCGGCCAGAAGGACCGATACTGCAAGAATGAGTGACGACTTAATGAATCTCATCATGGTGCTTTCTCCGCTCTGGTTTAGGCAACACTGTTGAATTGACTTTTCTGCCTGAGGGGGAAGATCCGGCGAACGGGAACCAGACCCAGGGTACCTGGAAAACGATACCCTGGGCTGCCTTGCCTAGTCCCTTCGGGACAAAAACAGGTTCCCCTCCGCGGGCAAAGACCCTTAAGTCAACAGTGTTGGGTTTAAAGGGCTCGATCGTGGATCTCGACATCGCCGTTGGGAGTGTCGAACTTGAGCTCCGGTCCGCCCTTCCCGACGCGGACCCGGTAAAACTCATCGACTTTATAAATGGACTTCCCGTTCCTGGATTCGCGCCTGACCGGTAAGCCGGGCAGCGGAGTGACAGAGAAGTCGGTGAAGACATCTCCTTGCAGGGTCTTGAAATACAGATCGGCGGACAGATCCCGCGGGAACGAGACTCGGACCTTGCCGCTGATGGTTCGGAAGTAGCAGGAATCATCCGGATTTCGGGCAAAATCGGCAGTCAGCGCGCCGGTGATCGTGGAGACCCGCCCGAAGCCGCTGATTCCGCTTAGCGTGGCGGTGCCGGTCACGACGCTGATGTCGAACTCGCCGGCGGAACCCGTAACGTTAATGTCTCCGTCCAGGACGGTCTTGAGCTCCAGGCGAGCGCGGACAGGAACCGTGACCTGATAGTCACAGGCCAGGCGCGCGTCCTTCAGGCGGTCCCAGTCATGGTCTTGACGACGGCCGTGACACCGGCGGAACGGGCCGTCGACGTACAGCCGGACGTGGTTCTCGGCCTGTGAGACGTCCAGCTTGACCTTCTCTGCAAACTCCCGGGCAACAGCCTCGGACGGCGCGGTCAGTCTCTTTGTCACAACAACCTGGATATCCGGCCGGCTGTGGGTAACTACGGTAATACCACCCCAGATGTTGTCGATCAGAAGGCTCATCGGCGCTCCTGGCGCGGCAGGCGAGAACTGCCTTCGCAGGGTCTCCTTCTCTTCAACCGGGACGGCGGCTGCCGCCATCAGGAAGGCACAAACCGCCAACGGCAAATAAATGGATCGTTTAGTCATGGCTAACTCCCGGAGCCCCGCCCGGCCGCTAGATCAGCTGAGCCAGGCCCCACTTCGCTCGTTCACGGACCGTCTGGTTCAGTTGTGGGTCATCCGCCAGGTCGCGCAGGACGGCGATGGACCGGTTTTCGCGCAAATTGACCATGGCATCGATTAGCGCGATCTGCACGAGGGGCGAATCCTGAGTCGAGAGTGAACGGACCATAGCGTCGCGGATCTCTTCATCGTCCGAGTAGTGCTGGAGCGCATCGACTGCCGCCAGACGGACGTTGACGCTCGGGTCGGAATTCATGGCGTCAACCAAGGCCCGCAGCACTTTCCGATCAGCCTCATCCAACCGCGTGCCCCAGGCGACTCCGCGCAGGCGCTCGCTCGCCGATGGCTGTTGAAGGAGCGAGATCGCCACAAGTCCTTTCATCTGCTCGAGTTCGGCGCGCAGCTGAGACACCTGTTGCTGTTGGGAACCACCCGCCTGTCCGGTGATCAGATGTCCGATGAGGGCGCCGATAAGCAGAAAGAAAGCGGGAAGGACCATGTGCAGGAGGGAAGGGCGTATGCCCGCGTGGCCGATCAGGCCGAAGTTCGCCCAGAAACCGGCCGGCCGGCGCGACTCGAGTTTCCGGGACGCGCTCTCCAGGTCCGCGTAAAATTGCTCTCGCAGACCCGGTCCGGGTTCCTGGTTGGGCAGCAGGGCCAACTTCTCCCAGACGCGGGCGATATCAGCGTATGCAGCCCGGCACTCGGCGCAATGCTCCAAATGGGTCTCAAGCTCGATCCCGTCCGACTCGCCGATGGTTCTCATCAGGTAGTCTGGAAGCAGGTGTCTGGTGTCTTCACAGTTCATGGTGACTTCCTCAGTCTGTCCGCCTTATTCCTTTCGCCTGGTCCTGGCGCGGGGAACCCGGATATTCGCCAGGTTCTCGAAGGCCGAAGCCAGCTCCTCCAAGGCGCGGAAGACCCGAGCCTTGACGGTTCCAACCTCGCAGTCCAGGATCTCGGCAATCTCCTGGTACTTCAGCTGCTGATACCGGGCCAGGATCAGCAGCTCCCGCTTCTCGGCCGGCAGTTGAGCCAGCGCCGTCCGGATCAACTCCACTTCCTCGCGTTTCAGGAAAACTTCCTCGGGAAGCGGATGGTTGCCGGCCAGCTGATCCCCGGCGCCCGACTCCTCGGTGCTCTCCTGGCGTTGCTCCGGCCTGGTTCTCCGGCGGTAGTCGAGATGGACCCGACGCGCGATCTGGTACATCCAGGCCGGATAATGCCCCTCGCTCTCGTAGTTATGCCGGTACTTGAGCATTCTGAGGAAAAGCTCCTGAACCAGATCCTCCGCAATGTCACGGCGTCCCGTCAGCCGCAGGAAGAAGTTGAACATGGCAAGGTGGTGCCGCTCGAAAAGAACTCCGAGCATTGCGACCTGACCCTCTTTGACCCTCAGCATCAGCCGGTGATCTGTCCAGAGATCCAACTTCTCGTCCTCTCTCTCAGCTGGCTCGCTACTCGACTTATTAAAACTCGAGTTTTGGGAAAAGGTTACTGCTGCCAGGCGCTTTTTTAGCTATGGATCTGTCGAGCGAGAGGGTTGAAGTCATTGCAGGAGGCACAGGGTCGTGTTTTCATATGGGAGAGGAAGCTCGCTATGAATTGTCGCGTCATGGTTGTTGCGCTCCTTTTTCTGGTCGGCCCGGGCCGGCTGTCTGCGCTTGATCCTGTTCAGGAGCGAACCAGGCCGGTCCTGGGTGGAGGGTTCACCGTCTTGGTGGATGCGGTCATCACCGACGGCAACAACCACGTTGTCAAGGATATCCGCGCCGAGGAGCTGGAGATCTGGGAAGACGGTGTTCTTCAAAAGATCGATGCGTGCCGGTTCCTGGGACGCGAGGAACAAGAAGTCAGGGCAAAGAACCGCACCGTGCAGCGGCCGAGTTTACCAGCCCCGGGAATGAAGCCCGGCGAGGACCAAAGGCCAGGGACACTGGCCAATTACCGGCAGCCCCGGCGGATAATTGCCTTGCTTCTCGACTATGGGGGCGCCGACCTCACCGGCCAAAGCCTCATTGACAAGGCCTGCCTGAAGTTTATCGAGTCGGACCTGGACGAGCAGGACGCTGTCGCTATCTTCGCCCTCGATCCCGGTTTCCGGCTGCTCAGCGATTTTACCAGTGACAAGGCCGCGCTGAAAAAGGCTTTAAACCGGCGGCGGTTGTCGGGAGTCGCGCTCCACCGGATCAATCCGCGCGACTTGAAAGATCTGCTGCCGTGGACGCCGTCTCTGGCCGGAGACGAGTTTCACGCGCGCCAGCTGCTTTCTTCCGGCGCGATGACCGCCGGTGCCAGGGACAGTGGCGACCCTTATCCGGACCTCCCCGCGGACATCAACATAGAGCGGCCGCCGCAGGTGGGCGGTGGCTTTGTCAGCTGGACCAGTCTCCACGTTCGGAATGTCATAGGAATGTTCATGACCATGGTGACCCAGCTGCAGCGGGGGCAGGCCAACGAGCATTTGGCGGCTTTGAGAGCCATACTGGCCGGACTGGGCGCTGTTGAAGGCAGGAAAGCAGTGATTCTCTTTTCCCCCGGAGTCGTTATTGACTCTACCAACGAGCCTGAGCTGCATCGTACGATCAGCGCGGCCAACCGATCGGGTGTGGTCGTCTATTCGATTGACCCGCAGGGTCTCGAGACGCGCGGAACCTCCAGTTCGTACGTGCCTCGCGGCGAACTGGCCTACATCGGGTCGGCGCATCAGGGTCCGGAGGCAGTCTCCGGGGAATCCGTGTTTGACAGGGCCCGAACGGCGGGTTCTGATGCCAGAGATTCACTGCTTCGCTACCTGGCCGCCCAGACGGGAGGCTTTGCGATCAGAAACACGAACGACCTGTATCCCGGGCTTTCCCGTATCAAGGAGGAGATCGAGAGCTGCTACCTGCTCAGTTACCGACCTGAGCGGCAGACCTACGACGGCTTGTACCGGAAGCTGGAGGTTCGGTGCCGAAGGCCGGGACTGGCGGTCAGATACCGGCCAGGCTACGTGGCTCTTCCCAAAGGCTATGAAACGCTGACCAGCGAGGAGTTCAAGTTGGTCCAGGCGGCCGAGGAGGCAGCAGGCGCGCCGAACTGGCCAGTCTTCGTTGAGGCCGATGTCTTTCATCCCCAGGTTCTGGGACCGAATGTGCTTGTCACGGTCGATGTTCCCTTCCGTCAGCTGAGGCTGGTGGAGGAGGCGTCAAATGAGCGCTCCAAGCAGAATCGGGGCCGTTTGAAGAGCGCTGCTGTCTACCTCGTCGGCCTGTTACGGGATTCAACCGGGGCGGTCCTGCAGCGTTTTGGAGAGCCGATTAATCTGCACCTGGATTCCAAACGCATCGCTGAGCTTCGAGACGGGCACGTGAGCTTTACCTTCGAGTTGACCCTCCTTCCCGGCCGCTATTCGCTGCTGGTCTACGCTGCGGACCGGCACGCGCCCGAACATCACGCCCTGGTGGAACAGACTGTTTCCGTGGGGCCTTATTCCGACGAGTTGCAGGCGAGCTCCCTGGTAGTCGGCAGGCATGTAGGGCGGACACGGGAGGCGGTGCTCGCTTCGGCCGACGGCATCAAGCTCAGCCCGTCGGCCGAACGCGCCTTCCGGCCCGGCGAAAGAGCAGTGGCATTCTTCAGACTCTACAACTTCGGCGTAGATGCCCAGGCTTACTGCGACCTGGACGTCACGTTCACGCTGAGAAGGCCGGGATCCGAAGACGCGATTCAGACCCGTCCTTTCCGATTGTCCGAAAAATGTACCGAAAACCGGGACCTGCCCGTCATGAGGTTTCTGGAACTTGCCGGCCTTCCCAGGGGAGCGTATGTGCTGGAAGCGCGTGTGGAAGACAAGCTCAGAGGCTCGAGCATTTCGAGGCTCACCCGTCTAACCGTGTCACCCTGACACGAGAGGCGACTCATATTTAAAACGAGCGCAGCGGATCGTTGCCCGGAATCTGCGATAATCCCGATCATGAGATACGTCATCGCGCTCATCCTGTCTTTTCCCGCGTTTCTGGCTCTTTCCCGGTCCGCCGATTTGAAAGTCGGAATTGTAGGGACTGACACCTCACACGTGACGGCCTTCACCAGGCTCCTCAACGACGCTTCTGCGCCGGGCCATATCCCCGGAGCCCGTGTGATTGCAGCATACAAAGGTGGGAGCCCCGACCTCGAGTCAAGCGCCAGCCGGGTCGATAGGTTTGCGCAGGAGATCAAGGACAAATGGCAGGTCGAAATTGTGCCGGATATACCGACTCTCTGCAGCAAGGTGGATGCCGTCCTGCTTGAAAGCGTTGACGGCCGGGTCCATCTGGAGCAAGCTCGCCAGATCTTTGCCGCCCGCAAACCCGTCTTCATCGACAAGCCGTTGGCCGCGACACTTCAGGGTGCGCGCGAAATTGCCCGATTGGCTCGAGAAGCCGGCGTCCCATGGTTCACCTCGTCTAGCCTGCGCTGGAGCGAGGTGCTCACGCAGGTGGCAGGACCCGGTATCACGGGCGTGGACGTCTGGGGGCCTGGTCCGCTGGAGCCTCATCATCAACTCGACTTGTCCTGGTATGCCATTCACCCGATCGAGATGTTGTACGCCTTGCTCGGAACAGGCTGTGAAGAGGTTTCCCGGACTTACTCGGAAGGCGCCGATGTCGTAGTGGGCAGGTGGAAGGACGGCCGGATCGGAGTCGTCCGTGCGCTCAGGCCCTACGGCGATTACGGCGCTGTGGTATTCCGCGGAGCGAAATCATTTCGAAGTTCCCCCGATGCCAAACATGACTATCGCCCGCTGGTTGTCGAGATCGTCAAGTTCTTCCAGACAGGAAAACCCCCGGTACCCAATGAGGAGAGCCTGGAGGTTTTTGCTTTCATGGATGCCGCTCAACGCAGTAAGCCGGACGGCCGCCCGGTCAAGCTGTTGCCGCTTGAGTGAGGCACAGGCTCCGGTCATTTCTCCTATTAGTAGACGCTCTCCCACGCGTCGTTGTAGCCTTGCAGGGCCATGAACATGACTTCGACCTCCGGCGGCCTGCTGCGATCTTTCCCCAGAGTCTTCTGGATTGCCAACGTAATGGAGTTGTTTGAGCGGGCGGCGTACTACGGGATGAACTCCGTGCTCGCCATCTACTTGAGCAATTCGGTCGAGGAGGGAGGCCTGGGCTTTTCTGAGCAGTCGGTCGGTTTTCTTCAGAGCCTGATCTACGCATTGACTTACATCATCCCGATCCTCGGCGGGGCTTTGGCCGACCGCTACGGGTACCGGCGAATGCTGCTGGTGGCGTTTTCACTGCTGGCTGCAGGCTACTTCGCTGCCGGTCACATGTCGGCCTACGGTGCGGTTTTCGCCAGCCTGCTGGTCATGGCTACGGGCTCGGGGCTGTTCAAACCCATCATTTCAGGAACTGTAGCCCGGACGACCACCGAGCAGAATTCGGGATTCGGGTTCGGCATTTACTACTGGATGATCAACCTGGGGGCCTTTCTGGCCCCGCTCTTCGTCAGCTACCTGAAAGGCTTTTCGTGGGGCTACGTTTTTACGGCGTCGGCGATTTACTGCGCGCTGATGCTGCTCCCGGCGCTCTTCCTTTACCGCGATCCGCCGAGGCCGCCCAGCACCCGTACTCTCGGGGAAGTTCTCGGATCTGCGGCAATGGTGCTGGCAGACGCCCGCTTCATGCTGATGATATTCATTTACTCGGGCTTCTGGATCCTCTATTTCCAGAACTTCGGTTCGGTCCTCTGGTTTCTGCGGGACTTCGTCGACCCCACGCCTGTCAACCGGTTTTTTGCCGCGCTGGGTATTCCGCTCTCGTTCGATGCGGAACATGTCACGTCCATCAACGCCGGTACGATCATCCTCCTGCAAGTGCTGGTCAGTCGGATCGTCAAGAACTGGAAGCCGCTGCCGACGATGATCACGGGTATGCTGATCGGGGCGGGCGGTTTCGTCTGCCTGGCTTACGCTTACTCAGCCTGGGTCTTAGTCTTGGGGATAGCGGTGTTCTCGGTCGGCGAAATGACCGCCCACCCGAAGTACTACAGCTACGTAGGTCTGGTGGCGCCGGCTGACCGGAAAGCCGTCTACATGGGATACGCGTTCCTGTATGGAGTCCTTGGCAGCCTCGTCGGGTCAAACCTGGGGGCAAGCCTGTATGAGGCGATGCTCAAGCCGCTTGTCGGGCAGACAGGCATCTCAGGCGACATCCGGAACTTCTGGCTGATCTTTGCGATTCTCGATGTCGTGGCCATGGGAGGACTGGTTGTCTACAACCGGTTGTTTGCCGAGGCGACAGAAAAGAGCAATCGGCTGGCACGGCAGGTCATGATCGTCGTTTATGCCGGGCTGGTCGCGCTCGGCGGCCACTTTTTCTACTCTTCAACACTTGCAGCAGAAACTCTCGCCTACCGGACCCTGGTTCAATCTTTGCTCATGCTGATCATCGGGATAGGAGGGCTGATTATCAGCGCGAAGCGGAGGAATCCGGCAGCCGGGACATCCCAGGCGCATTGACCAGTAGCTCGCGTGCCGCTTGAACCACCTCCTCGACACTGATTGCGGACCAGCAGCGCAGATCGATAGGACATCGGCGCAGGTGGCAGGGACTGCAGTCCAGGCGCTTACAGATCAGGTGCGATGATGGGCCAAGTGGACCGGTGGTCGCGGGGTCGGTTGAGCCGAACAGGGCGACCTGCGGGATGCCCAGGCCCGCGGCCAGGTGCATTGGGCCGGAATCACTGGTGATCATCAATCGCGAGGCGGCAATCAAGCCCAGGGTGCGGCCGAGATCCGCGCTGCCCGTCAGCAGCACCGGGCGCGAACGCATGCCGCCGGCGATCTCCTGGGCCAGGGCGATATCCCGGTTCCATCCGAAAACGATCGTCTTGACGCCAGCTTCACTCATCAGGCGATCGGCAACCCCGGCAAAGCGCTCGGGAAGCCAGCGTTTGGCCACACCGTAGGCCGAACCGGGATTGATGATCACCAGGCCGTCCGAGCCTGATACCCCGTGCCGGCTGAGCATTTCCTCGGCCTTGGCGCGATCCTCCTCGGCTGCGACGAGCCGGACACTTGGGCAGAAACTCTTATCGTGCAGGTAGTCCACCGGCGACAACCCGGTCTGATAAAGGAGATCGAGATAGTAGCAAACCTCGTGGTCCCGGTCGGTTCGGGCCGGCCACCAGGAGTCGGGAAACGTCTTGAGCCTTGAGCGAAGAGCGGACCGGACCGCAAAGGAGCGCAACAGACTGGCTCTTCGGGTCCGGCGATGAGCGGTGGCCGTCAGCAAGAGCCGGCGCCGGTCGGTCGCATAACCGATCCGCTCTGGGATTCCGGCCGCAAATGCCAGGAGGGCCGCCTCGAATGCATTCTGAAAGAGCACCGCCCGGTCAAAACGCTCCGCTTTTAACCGGCGGGCCAGCGCGATGAGTGCCGACCATTGCAATCGCGGCCCGCGGCTGGAGACAAAAGAGTCATCGGGGATAGTCATCACCTCATCCGCGACTTGGAGCTCTTCGAACAGACGCGCAACCCAAGAGCGCGAGAGCAGCGTGACGCGGTCCTGAGAATGTAACCGTCGCAGCTCACGCAGAGCCGCGACCGACAGGGCCGCGTCTCCAATCCAGTTCGGGGTTCGTACCAGGATCTTCATGCGAGGCTCGACTGTAACACAAACCGCCCCCTTCTTCCCCTCGCCCCTTCATCCCTTCACCCCTTGATCCCTCGATCCAGAACGTACCCGACGCGCTCCGCAAAAAGCGCTGCGCTTGCGGCTCTGTGGGGGCTTTCCCTTCATCCTTCATCTTTCATCCTTCCCTTCGCCCCTTCATCCCTTCGTCCCTCCGTTTCTCCTTGACTCCCTTCCCAGCGCGCTGGTAGCTTCGTCCCCCTTGGTCCGCTGCTGGAGGCTGCCGGAGGTTGCATGCGGGTTCTATTCATTTACCCGAACCTGAACGCTGAGGAAGGTTTTAACCATGGCATTGCCGACCTGTCGGGCTGCCTGAAGGCGAGCGGGCATACCACCGGGTTAGTTCACTTGAACGAAGTGCTCTACCCGGTCCCGCCGGCCGAGAGGATTGTGGAAAAGATCCGTGAGTGGCAGCCGGGCTTGGTCGCGTTCAGCGTGATGACGCAGCAGTATGGCTACGCGCTGGCGCTAGCGCGGCATGTCAAGAACAGCTTGCCTCATCTGCCGATCGCTGTAGGCGGGGTTCATGCCACCATGTGTACCGAGCAGGTCGAGAAGGATGGGGTGTGGGACTTCATAGGAATAGGCGAATGCGACCTGGCGCTGCCCGAACTGGTCGGGCGGCTGGAACGAGGCGATCCCGGGTACGCCGATGTCGAGAACTTCTCGGTGCGACGACGGGACGGAAGCTATCAGCGCAACCGCCTGGGTGCCTACCCCGATTTGAAGGCCTTGCCTGCGAAAGACTACGCCATCTTTAATCTGCCTGATCTGCTCTCTCGGCGAAATGGTTGGCAGAGCATTCTCACCTCGCGCGGATGCCCCTATCGCTGCACTTATTGCTTCAATCAGGTGGTCATCGATCGATATCGCGAAGGGGGGACACTCAGCCAAGAGCTACCTTCGGCACTACTCGATCGACCGGATCATTGGGGAATGCGGCGAGATGAAGCGGCGATATCCTCAGATCGAGACTTTTATCTTTGACGACGATTTGTTCACGCTTGACGAGCGCTACTGCTGTGACTTTGCTAAGGCTTATACGGACGCCCGGATCGGCGTCCCTTTCGTACTGAACGCCCACGTTCAGGCATTCACCGCGCCGGTGGCCCGCGCGCTCTCTGAATCGCCCTGCAAGATGGTCAAGTTAGGAGTTGAAAGCGGCAATCACGAGTTGCGTAAGATGGCGCTCGGCCGTCACATGACGAATCAGCAGATCGTTGCCGCCTTCGATCTGTGTCACAGATACGGCCTGCACACCTCAGCCTTCGTGATGTTCGGCCTGCCCCACGAGACCCGGCAGATGATGGAAGAAACGGTCGGCCTCATTGCGAGGATCCGGCCGGGCCGCATGCGGTGGTCCATTTTCTTTCCTTTCCCGGGAACGGCGAGCTACGAAATATGTGAAAGAGCCGGTCTGATCGACCAGGAACGGATGCAGTCGATGACCAACTATTTCTGCGCGTCCTGTCTGAAGCTCGACCAGGAAACTGACCTGTTCGTCCGCAAGCTGCAGAGGACCTTTCACTGGTGGGTCAATGCCAGGGCTGGGTTTCCTCTCTCCCGGGAGTATGCCGGGCTGACCGAAGAGCTGGACTCTCTCGATCTCCCGACGTGGCAGCGGGTCAGCGAGGAGATTCACTGTCATGACCGGGAGACCTCGGATGCCTACTTGTCCAAGGTGGTACCCGCAGACCCTGTCTCTTTAGCGCGCTATCGCCATTATTCGCTGAGGTACACGGAAGCTATGGCGGTCAGCAGTGACTTCATCCTGTCTGAAAAAGGCGATTTCAAGTCTCGACCGGTGCGTCGCTGGAACGCTTTTCGAGAACAGAATCCGACCGGAACCCTGCCAGGCATGTGAGCCCTCCCGCTGGCTTAGCCTGGCTGATCCCATGACCGGTGCACGGAAGTAGATCCTCGGACGCCCGGCGTTCTGCTGTCCGTTGGTAATTCCGCCTTTCTCTAGGCGGGGCTTGCAAACGCTGATCCTGCTATGGCTTAGCTCTGAACAATTCGCCTGAAGGCGGCAACTGCAAACGGCTCGGCAGGTGCCTCCTCCGCCCTTTTTCAACACTTCCGTCGGCTGAGCGGCCAAATGTATCCGTCTTGCGCGGTCGCCACCGTCCTGGAGGCGCGATTCCGTTGCACCGTCCGTCGTACAGGCGGCACTCGGCCCGGTCAAAACGAGAAACGCAGCTGTAGTTCGACTCTCCGGTTGGCGGCGATGTTTCCGCCGCCCCGCCCGAACCCGCCGGCGGTGGTGTTCGATTCGCCAAAAAGCGGCGAGGTCGGATTGCCGATCGGGTTGCCCCGATTCACCTGATTCAGCAGGTTATGGACGGCGATTGAAAAGCTCACGCTGCACTTGTGCTCGCAGAGGCCCCACCGAAGAAGCTGCCGCGGCCCGAACGATCAGGAAACGTTCAGCTGAAGCGGCTGGCTTGGGGCTCTGCGTCCGGCGCGGTCGACGGTCACCACCTCATAGCTGTGCGCTTTCCCGTCAAAGACTTCAGTGAAAACAAAAGGCTTTTTGCTGGTTTGAGGCTGGTGATCGACATGCCCGACAACCTGGCTGTCTCGTCGGATCTCGTACTGTGTGATGGGCTCGTCGGCGGCGTAAGCTGTCTGCCACGTGAGTTTCACCAGCCGGCGGTCAGCCGTGCCGGTTTCCAGTGTGAGCGCAGGGTCGCGGGGGGCGCCGAGCGGCTGCCGGGGCAGCTGGAACCAGTTGGTCTGGCCTTGTTTGGCCCTCAGGGCGATTTGCTCGATGTCTCTGCGGTCGGTTTCGCTGAAAGATTCGGCGCGGATCTGGGCAGCGGACAGGTTTTGTTCGATCTGGCATTGCCTTCCCTCGCTGTCGATGCGGCCGATACCGATGATTGCGGTCGCGACGCCGGGGGTCGAGAGCGAGTATTCAATGAGCGGGCGGCTCGGCAGGTCCGCGGTTCCCACGACCTGGACCACGTCCGCAGCCGTCCTCGACCAGCGAGCATCCTTGGTGTACATGGCGCCGTCCGCAAAGACCTTCATGGCAATAATGCCGACGTTTTTCGCCCTGGCGACCGGGATTGCGTTGTATTGATGGCTCAGGTAGCGCCGGTCGTTGGCGTTGATGGCGATCAGCATGGTGTCGATCACCTGCTTCTCGTCGCGCTGCAGGCATTCCATCAGGACCGGGGAGGAGATGTGGCCGGTGATGCCGATGTGGCGGATGAGCTTTTCTCTTTTCGGGTTAAGGCCTGTGCGGTTGGTTCCGTCCCGGAAATCGACCAGGGCGGCGAGCGCGCCAATCCGCTCGGCCTGGGGGTCCGGGTTCTCCAGTCCCGCGAAAATGGCGTCTGCCTCAGCCGTGGTGTTCAGATTGTGGATCTGGAAAAGGTCCAAGTAGCAGCTGTCCGGATAGTTGCCCTGGCCGTCCCCAAAGATCAGGGACATCGTCCGTTTCAGGTCATCGACCGCTTTTGATCCGGGCGGGCCCTGGGTACGATCCTGGACGTTGGGACTGGAGCCCTTGGCGTGGCGGATCATAGTCTTGCTGGCCAGATGGAGCGAACGCCGTCTTCGCTCGTCGTATCCGGGCAGGCCGGGAACGAGGTTGAGCGCCCGAAACGCTTTGCCGAAGTTCTGCTGGCTGGGCCCATAGACATTGGACGTGTCGAGGTAAGTCACTCCCTGCTGAACCGCTTTCACTATGATCGCGACCGGATCCACTCCTTCCGGAGTCCACTGCAAAGACGCCTGCCCGCCGAGCCCGAGCGTCGTTACCTCGAATCCGGTCCGTCCCAGGACCCGGGTCAGGGGTTTCGAAACCGCCACTTTTCCAAAGGAGAAGTAGGGGACCGCGAGAGAGCCGGCTGCGGCCGCGGCCGTCCCTTTCAGAAAATCACGACGAGAGACCTGCTTGAACATGGTGACGCCTCCTGTGCCCACTGATCTTTTCGCGAGTGCGCTCGGATGTCAACCTCGTTGACTGGACTCGGAGGTCACGGATTGTCCGGGTCGTGTAATTCCTGTCCAAAAGCCGCGGATTGTTTTACAGTACTGCGCCATGACTTGGACGCAGAATTACGATCCTTTGGGGTTCTGGCCCCTGTCAACCCTGGTTTCGGCACTTCCCGTATTGACCCTTTTCTTTGTTCTGGTGGTCCTTCGCAAGAAGGTCTGGATCTCCGCGCTGAGCGGGATGCTGATGGCCTTCCTGCTCGCGGCGGTCGTCTTCCAAATGCCGATCTCGCTGATCGGTTACTCTTCGCTCCTCGGGTTTGTTTTTGGAGTTCTGCGGATCGCCTGGATCATTGTCGCCTCGATCTTCCTTTACAACGTCACCGTGGAGACCGGCCAGTTCCAGGTCATGAAGGATTCGATTGCGAACCTGTCGGCAGACAAGCGGATCCAAGTGGTTCTGATCGCTTTTTGTTTTGGCGCCTTCCTGGAAGGAACAGGAGGAGGTGGGGCGCCGGTCGCGATTGCCGGGTCGTTCCTGATCGGCTTGGGATTTCCCCCTTTCCAGGCGGCCACCGTCTGCCTGGTTGCCAACACCGCGCCGGTCGCCTGGGGTGCCGTGGGCAACCCGATCAGGACGCTCGTCGGTGTTACCGGGCTTCCGGACTTCGAGCTGAGCGCGATGGTGGGTCGTATCCTCCCGCCGTTCTCGCTCATCCTGCCGCTCTGGCTGGTCCGCAGCACGGTCAATTGGCGGCACACGCTGCAGGTTCTTCCCGCGCTGATTGTTGCCGGGCTGTCCTTCGCAGCGATGCAGTTTTACTGGTCGAATTACCAGGAAAGCGGGCTGGTGGACATCATCGCCGCCATCTTTTCCCTGCTTGTCATGGTCGCGTTCTTGAAGGTCTGGAGACCCAAGGAGATCCTCGAGATAGGGGAGCAGACGCAGGTTCGCCGGCAGATTGCGCAGCATAATGTCTGGCAGGTGTTTAAAGGGTGGTCTCCGTTTATCATCGCCTCTATCTTGATCTTTGTCTTCGGGCTGCCTTCTTTCAACAAGCACCTGAAGTTCGACCTGCTGACGTTCCCCTTGACGGGAATTCATAACAAGGTCTTGCGGGTGCCGCCGGTCGTTCCGCAGCCGACTCCGGAAGGGGCGATCATGGATCTGAATGCGCTGGCACTACCAGGGACGGCAGTATTTGCGGGCGCGTTTCTGGCCATGCCTTTCCTCGGAATGTCGTTCCGCCGGGGGATTGTCCTGCTTGGGCAGACTTTCAGACAACTCATCCCGTCCCTCCTCGCGATCAGCTTTATGGTCGGCCTGGCCTTTGTCACCCGTTATTCGGGCATGGACACGGTCCTGGGACTCAGCATGACGCACACGGGATGGGTGTACCCCTTCTTCGGCACATTGCTCGGTTGGCTGGGCGTTGCCCTGACCGGCACGGATGCCGGATCCAACGCGCTTTTCGGCAATCTGCAGAAGGTCACGGCAGAGCAGCTAGGCTTAAGCCCGATCCTGATGGCTTCGGCCAACAGTGCGGGAGGTGTCATGGGCAAGATGATCGACGCGCAAAGCATTGTCGTTTCAAGCACGGCGACCCAGCAGGTGGGCAAAGAGGCCGAGATCTTCAAGGCGGTATTCAAGCACAGCATAGTGCTCGCTGCGCTGGTGGGGCTTCTGGTAATGGTTTACGCTTATGTCATCCCCTGGGTGGTCCCGGCAATACCTTCGGCGCAGTCGGTTGTGGCTTGTATACGCTTTTGAAGCAGAGCCGCAAGCGCAGCGTCTTTTGCGGAGCGCGTCGGGTTTCCTTTCTAAGGTGAGCGCCCGAGCAAGGAGAGCATGAACGAGCCCAAAACCGAACTGATCAGAGGCCTGGGACTGGCGGCTGCCGCCAGTATCGTGGTTGGAACGGTGATCGGCACCGGGATTTTCCTGGTCACCTCGTCGATGCTGGCCGCCGTCAAATCGCCTGGGATGCTGGTCCTGGTCTGGGTGGTGGGGGCTTTCCTGTCGCTGTTCGGAGCGCTGACCTATGCCGAGCTGGGGGCCATGCTGCCGGCTGCCGGCGGCGAGTTTGTCTTCCTGAAACGGGCCTACGGGAAGCTTCCTGCCTACTTGTACGGGTGGACTCTTTTTGCTGTTTCCAAACCCGGTTCGATTGCGGCACAGAGCACGGGATTTGCCCTTTTCATCACGGTCCTTTTCCCGGCCTTCGACGTGACCTGGCAGCAGTATGTCCTGCCGATCGGCGGCAGCGACCTTGTCCTGCGTCTGGGCGGCATTCAGGCCATTGCCGTAACCATGATCGCGCTCCTCTCGGCTGCGAATGCCCGTGGAGTCAAGGTGGGAGGGGGCATTCAGACGGTATTTACCGCGTGCAAGGTGGGCGGGATTCTGCTGCTTGTGGTCTTGGGTTTCGGCATGGGAAGAGGTAACTGGGCACACTTCCAGGAAAGGGCCGTCGGGAATCTCGAATCCGGGGCACTGGCCCTGTTTGGTGTGGCGCTGATTCAGGCCCTGTGGGCCTACGACGGCTGGAACAACCTGCCTATGGTGGCGGGGGAGGTGAAGGATCCTCAGAAGAACATCCCCCGTGCGCTGATTCTTGGGATGATGCTGGTCGGCGGCTTGTACATCGTCACCAACGTGGCCTACGTCTACGTTCTGCACCCGGAGCAGATTGCGGCTTCGTCTCGAGTAGCCTCCTCGGTGGCGCTGGAGTTGCTGGGGCCTTTCGGCGCGAATTTCATAGCCCTGGTGGCCGCGATTTCAACATTTGCGAGCTTGAACGGGTCGATTCTGACCGGCTCAAGAGTGCCTTACGCGGCGGCGCGCGACGGCCTGCTGTTCCGTCCCCTGGCCCGGGTGCACCCGAAGTGGCTGACCCCCCACATTTCGATCTTGGTGCAGGCCATTATCGCCGCCCTGCTCGTTTTCTCCGGCAGCTTCAGCGAGATCATCACGTATGTGATCTTTTCGGAGTGGGTCTTCTACGGCCTGGTGACAGCCGGGGTGTTCCTTCTGCGAAGACGCGAGCCCGGGCTGGACCGCCCCTACCGGACGTGGGGTTATCCCTGGGTACCGGCCGGGTTCGTGGTCTGCTCGGCCCTCCTGCTGATCAACGTGCTGGTCGAGCAGCCCCTCCAGTCCGGCTTCGGCCTGCTCATCATCCTCTCAGGCCTTCTGTTTTACCCGCTGTTTCGCAACGTGGGCCGTGTCTAAAGTTTTTAGTTTTTCCAGCCGTTCGAAAATCAAAACCTTAGACACGGCCCCATTACGGGGGTTCGATACAGGGTTTCGATACGACGCAAGGAGCGCCTGCTCAACCAGCAGCAAACAACGCGCCACTCAACCGCCACGGCTGGTTGCAGGCCCGTTCGCGTCTTCCCCTCATTCTGTAATGACGCAGGTCGTTTGCCTTCCCGCGTCGATGGGATCGGCCACGTGGCAGTGATACAACCACTCGCCCGGGTTATCCGCTTTCAAGGTAGCGGTGATCATCGTGGCCGGGAGCAGGTTGACCACATCCGTCCGTCGTGACGTCGACCCGTCCCCGACTGTCACCGTCTTGCCGTGCCAGTGCGGACTGTGGAGGTCTACCTCGTTTCCCATTCCCAGCACACACCAGCCCACCGTCTCACCGTCTTTCATGACCAGGCCGGGCAAGTTGCCGAAAATGAACCCGTTGATGCTGTGCATCAGCCCTTCTTCGGCGCCGTCCATTCCTGTTAATTGTCAATATGCTGAACAAGCGGGTTGCGGTTCAAGCGGGTTAACGCCGTAACCGGGCCGTGTCTACAGTTTTGGTTCGGCTGATCACTGAAAAATCCGTTCAAAATGGCCGCACTGAAACCACTCCCGGACGGCCAATCGTTGCATGTAGGCCAAAATAAAAGGGCCGAGTTTTTCGCATTCCGCTGGCAAAAAGGGTTTTCAGCGGAATCCAACTTTCAGTTTTTGTCCTCTTCCTTCGCTGAATGAAAATTGAAAATTGAAGCTCTGACACCCTTCGAGCTCTGAAAATTGAAAATTGAAGCTCTGACACCCTTCGAGCTCTGACACCCTTCGACTGGCCTGCTTTCTACTGGCCCGCAGCCAGAACTCCCGCCACACTCATCAGCACGATCAAACCTACGGCCACCCCGCTCACGACGTTCTTCCAACGTGCTGGTTTCCTGCACCACCAGACCAGTCCGAGCGAGAAGAAGAGCGTCTGTAAGACGACCTCAGGCAGGCCGGCGAGATGAATCTGCCAGGGAAGTTTCGTGTAAATGAGCCCTTCAAGAGAACCAGGGGAAGGCCCGGCCGTACCCAGGATGGCAAGCCCAAGGAACAAGGCCCAGAGCACCAGCGCTCCGTTCTTGCGCCGGATGAGCTCACCTGACAGAGGATACAGGACGAGGGCAAAAAGCAGTCCCCGGTTGACCTGCAGAGCCGGCCCCGCTGCTACCCACGCTGAGGTGGTCGGGAGCATCAGAAACCGAAGGTCGGTCTCCACGAACAGCTTTCGGTAGTCAACGATGAAAAAGGACAGGATTCCAAAGACGAAGTATGTGATCACCTGCAACGACACGGCCCGCCAGGCGAAGGATTTGAACGCTGGGCGCACGATCGGCTCATCCGTTGTTCCCTTCCCTTGCCCCAAGGCCAACCCATTCAGTTCAACCATGGTTCCTCCTGAATGAGTCCCATTTTGGCGCTTGGTCTCCCGAAAGACAGTCGTTATTCGCCCGGCGGAATTTCCGAATGGATGATCGGCAGGATTTTGACCGCGAGTGGCTTTACTAGCCTGGCTCTGGTACAGCGAGTTTACATTCACCTGAACATGGTGCGAGCAGGTGCGGTCAAACATCCTTCCGAATGGCGCTGGTGCGGGCAGGGCGAACTGATCGGAGAACGTCGGCAATCGGCTGGTTGATGGACCAGGACTGGCCAAGCTCCTCGGACCCGGGCTGCGCGATTCATTTGAACAGACATATCGGCAGGAAATCGAAGAGGCGATCGTTAAAGGAAAGCTCCAGCGGGAACCCTGGGGGACGGAGAGTATTGCCGTCGGAAGCGAGGAGTTCCTGGAGCGCGTAAAAGCGCAGACGATCTACCGGCGCCGGCCGGACACCACCCAGGCGGCCGACGGTGCAGGGGTGGTGTGCGAAGCCGCTGCGAGCTATGGCAAGAGGGACGGGGAGGGGTTAAGGCCTTAGAACGCAAAACCGGGGTCAAAAATCGGTCGTAAGGGCCGAAACAGGGCGTTAGAATCGGGTAAATATCGAATCAGAAAAGAGATATTGAGGTCCGACCCGCGACCACCGTCTTCCGCGACCACCCGCCCCCCCCGCCCGCCGCGACCACCGTCCAACGCCAGGCGGCGGCTCACCCATAAACAGGGGCCGTGTCTGAAGTTTTTGATTGCCCGATCTCAAAATCAAAAACTTAAACTTTGGACCCGGCCCCTGTTTACGGCCCCTGTTCATGGGTGTCATTCATTGGCCGGCTACTCTTCGAACGGTTGCCACTTTTCCGCCGGGGGCGGAGCCGTCAGGAGGGTCACGACGACGAGGCATAGGACTGAAGTCACCAGGGCGGGGTAAACGGCATCCAGCCACTCGATCCCAGCCACATTCCAGGCCACGGTGACGACAGTCCCGACGACAATCGACGACACGGCTCCCGCGCCGTTGGCCCGCTTCCAGAAGAAGACCGCCAGGACCGAAGGAGTCACCGCGGCGCCGTAAACCGTGTAGGCATAAAGCGCGGCTCTCAGAATCGACTCGAAGTGCGTGGCCTGAAGCAGGGCAAAGGCTCCAAGCAGCACCACGATCACGCGTGAAACGATCAGGCTGCGGCGCTCCGTGGCGTTCCGATCGATGAACCGCTCGTACACGTCGTGAATCAAGTTGGAAGCGGGCGAGAAAAGGTAGTTGTTGGCGGTGGAAATAATCTTTGCAAAGACGCCGCCCAGCAGAATCGCGCCGACAAGCGAAGGCAGGCCATGTCTGGCCGTGGTCGGAATGATTTCACGCGGATTGTCCGGGTGGAACATCGAGCTGCCGATCACCGCAACGGCGACGAGCATGGTTTCAAGCAACAGCGTCCCGATGATCCAGCCGTAGACGGCAATCCTGGCGTCGCGTTCGGAGCGGGCAGAAAAGAACTTCTGGTACATTCCCTGGTTGCCGATGAGAAGCAGCATCGTCGGCAGCGTAAAGCCGAAAGCCTGCAAGACCGTCAGATCGCCGAAGACCTCGAAGTGACTCTCCGGTAATGTCTGCGTGACCTGCGACCATCCGCCGGCATGCGAGAGGATCAAAGGCAAGGCGATGATGACGATGCTCGTGACCAGGAGTCCGATCACGAGGTCCAGATACGCGACCGACGCCATCCCTGCTGCGGCAGTAAAGGCAACCACAAAGACTCCCATCAAGTACATGCCGGTCGTCCGGTCAAGATCGGGGAAAATCAGGTGAAGGATGTCGCCCCCGCCTTTGAACTGGTAGCTTGTAATCACGGTGTAGGAGATAACGATTGCCAGAGTGCCGAGCGCTCGGGCCGCGGAGTTGTAGCGGGTCTCGAGGAGATCCGGCACCGTAAACTGGGCAAAGCGCCTTGCCCGCCCTGCAATCAGGGCGATGACGATCAGGCCAAACCAGCCGCCGGCGGGCTGCCAGAGCGCCGCAAATCCGTTTCGATAGGCGTTTTCGGCGCCGGCGAAAAGGCTTCCCGCCCCAATCCACGAGGACAACAGAGTGAAAACCAGGACCGGCCAGGGTAACTGGCGCCCGGCAACCAGGAAATCAGCCCGGTTTCGTACCCCGATGGTCTTGAAAACTGTGACGATGCACAGCACCCCTATGACAATGCCCAGAACAATCGCGTAAATCACAACTGCCTATACTACGACACGTTGCCCGGCGAAGCATGGACGAAGTGGACGGCCCGGGCGAAACAGATAGGCTACTCAGTCCAAGCCGCCGTCCCTTCCGTCCCTGTCGTTCAATCCATCGGCCGGGCGGCTCGCCGGCTTCACAGGAAAGTAGCACTAAGCTATTCTTGTTGACAGAAATCTTAAATCCAGAGCATTCGGGGACATCAGGTGCCAGACGTTATCGCGAACCGTTACAGGATCGACCGTCCGCTTGAGGCGGGGGCGGCTGCCTTCCAGGCTTTCGATCTTCAATTGAGCCGGGCGGTGGTCGTCAAGATTCTGCCCGTCCACCGCCTCCGGGAAGCCCACTTTGCCAGGCAGATCTACCAGGAGGCTGTCGCCGCAGCGAGGCTGGCGCACCCGAACCTTGTTGGTGTTTACGACGTGGTTGAGAACGGCGCGCACGCCTTGGGTGGAAGGGCCGAGCCTGATCCCTTCATGGTACTGGAATGGGTGCCCGGCCGGGATCTACGGGCCTACCTGGCCAGCCGCGAACCGTTGCCGTCCGAAGACCTGACGGACCCTTTCGGACGGAAGCTGGACCTGATGATCCAGGTCTGCCGCGGCCTGCATTACGGTCATGAGCAAGGACTGACGCACGGCTCGGTCAACCCCGAGAACATCCGTGTGACAGCGGCCGGAGAGGTCAAGATCCTGAATTTCGGGATAACGCCGTTCAGGCAAAACCCTCCGGTGAATCACCTGTCTCCCGAGCAGCTCCAGGGTCAGGCCAAACCGGACCGGACGAGCGACGTGTTCAGCCTCGGTGTGGTCCTCTACCAGCTTCTTTTTGGTATTCATCCCTTTGCGGGCGAGAGGGAGGAAGCGACCAGGTCAAGGATACTCAGAGGCGAATACACCCCGATCGAGAGTCTCCTTCCGGGTTCAAGCGGTCAGCTGATTGAAATTGTCAGCCGTACCGTGAGCCGGTGTCCGGGTGATCGATTCCGTGACTGCAAGCTCCTGGAGTCCGAGCTGAAAGCCTTACGCAGCCGGCTGGCAGAGGAAAAGGAGGAATGCCGGGCCCGGCTGGTTTCGCTGAGAGCGGCGCTCAAGAAAGACGCCCGCTCGCACAATCCGGGCCAGGTGCGCCTTTTCGATCTGGCCGTGCTTGAATCCGCCGACCCGAGCTCGGCAGACTACGAGCACCTGCTCCGCAGCTGTAACGAGTTGGCGGTCGTAATCGACCGGTTGAGGGCCCAGGCGCACATCGAGAAGGTGCTCGATTCCGCCGAATCGCAGGCGATCTCGGGTGAGCTCGAGGCGGCCCTGGCTTCGGTGGGAGATGTTCTGCGGAACGATCCCGGCAATACCCGGGCGCGGGCACTCGAAGCGGTTATCCGACGTCGCCGGGAAGTCGCGAGTCTTCTTGAGGAGGCCCGACAGGCAGAGGCGGCAAGCGACGTCGCCATGGGCTGCCTCCTAGCTCTTCAGGCAGCGCAGCTCGATCCTGGGGCAGCAGACGCCAAGGCTGAGTTTGAACGGATGCAGGCTCTTCTCAGGCAGCGAGGGGGGCACCAGCCGGCGCGAACGGTGTCAAGCGAACTCCAGCCGGGGAAGGGTGCAGGCCGTAGCTGTGTCGGCCTCAATCCCCGTTTTCTCGCTCGCGTCGCTTCTGTCTTCGGCATATTGCTCGTGCTCGTGGGGGTCTGGCTGGCGCTGTCCCGGGAAGGTTCGGGGCCGGCGCCGGTCAGTGCTCGAAATGCCGCGGTGCGGGACAGGTCGCAGGCGCCCCGTCAGGCGACGGTCTCGCTTGATGTCGTGCCCTGGGCCAAAGTCGATTCGATCGTCGACCTCAAGGACGGGAAATCGGTGCGACACGAGGCCCTGGAGAGCCCCTGCACCTTCCGGCTGCCTGCAGGCCGGTACGCGATCACCGTTTCTCATCCGGAGTTCGGATCACGTCTTTTGCGGGTGGACGTCAGAGACGGCGTGACCAACCGGGTGAACGCTACCCTTTTGTCCGAACCGCAGCTGGAGAAGGAAGTCCATCGGGTCCCACGATAGGCGGGCTGGATCGGCCGGCATCGGCCGGCGCCGCTGAATTCTGAAGGGGGTAACAAATGCGTGGCTGGGGCGTCAGTTTCGCGCTTGTTTTATCGCTATGCGGCGCCAGTGTTCTGGCTGAGCGCTGGTACACGCTGTATAGCCAGGCCATTCGTGATTTGGAGGCCGGTCGATACGAGGTGGCAATTACCAGGCTTGAGACGGCAATCAGCCAGAATCCGAAGTCAGGCTCGTCTATCAGGGCGGATGCCACCACTACCGTCCGCTATTTCCCATACTTTCTCCTGGGCAAGGCCTATTTTCACGCTCACAAGTACGAAGAAGCGATGAAATCTTTCGCCCAGGAAAGCCGCTCAAATGTCCCTGAGAAACTCGCTGCCGCGATTCTTTACTATCAGCAGGAGATCAGATCGATCCAGGACAGGGCACGGGGAGACGAGTTCAACCGTGCTGTCGCCGCCTCGGAAGTCGCGAACAAGGAAGGCGCTTTCGTACACGCTGCGGAGCAATTGGAGAAGGCACGTCAGATCGACCAGGCGGAATTCGAAAAGCGGGGGCTCGCAAAAGTCCTCGCCACTGTCCGCGAATCCGAAAAGCAGCGGGTCGCAGATGCTGAGCGCCAGAAGACTGAAGCCATCTTCCTCGATCTTGTGAGACAGGCGTCCGAGAAGGAGAAACGGGGAGCTGTGACCGAAACGGCCGAGTTGCTGCAAAAGGCGGACCAGCTGATTCCGCGGCGCGCTGAGGTCGAAGAACTGCGCCGCCGCGTCAAGGATCGGGAAGACAAGTACGCCCAGGCAAAAGAGGCGGCGTCGGCCGCCCTCGCTGCAGGTCGGATGGCCGATGCGGTCGGGTTCCTGAAACAGGCTGAGCAGGCTCATCCGGATAAGTACCAGGCTGAAAAGCTCGTGGCATGGGCTGATTCTCTTGCTCGACAGGCCGAGATTCGGGAGCGGCTGAATGCAGCTGCCGGCGCTCTCGATCAGGGCCAATACGGCCAGGCTATCGGGCATTTTGACAAGGTGCTTGAGGCTGATCCTGAGAACATGACCGCCAAGACACAAAAATCCCGGGCACAATTCCTTGGGCTTCTGGCCCAAGGAGATGATCTGGCCAAGGCCGGCTCGTTTGCGGAGGCTTTGCAGGTCTTTCAAGACGCGCAAACCCAGCATCCGGCCCAGGGGCCGGAGGTCTATGAAAGAATGCAGGCCCATCTGGCGCCGCTTCGGGCGGCCCGGAGCCCGCTTCGGAACGACTGGCTGGAATTGATGCGCAACTCCGATCCGGATCGGTTTGCAGCTGAAAACCGGGCAGTCGCCGCGTCTCGACGCCACAGCAGGCGCGTCCGGCCCGCAGCTCCCACTCCGGAGGTCGATATCCGCCGGGATGTTCTCGCCTCCCTCAAGGTGGAGCCGCAAGAGGCCGTGCAGATGCTGGAGAAAGTCAGAGCCACAGAGAAGCGGGACAGTGCCGAACTGGAGAGTTGGACCGGGGTCGCCTATGCCCGCCTGAGCTTTCTGACCGCGGATCCGAGGCGGAAAGAAGAACTGCGCGTCAAAGCCACTCAGCATTTCCGCCGCGCCCTCAAGCTCGATCCCCAGCATCGGCTCAACTCCCGCCTGGTTCCTCCGCGGATACTCCAACTCTTCGCCGACGCACGGCAATGAGGCCGGCAGAGCCGTACCCTCCAGGCGTCCGCTCCGTAATCCCTCAGCCTGGTTTGTAGTGCCGCCTTCAGGCGGGCTTTTTCGAACCGCAGTTGACCATTGAGAGCGGTTACGGTTCGAAGAAGCCCGCCTGAAGGCGGCACTACAAACCAGGCTGAGGCATTAGTCCGCTCCCTGCTTTTTCCTCGCCTCCTGATCGTTTTCCTGTTACAACACTGTATACGACACTGAGTTCACCCCGTTAACGGAGTGGTAACTGGCATGAAAGTGCGGGCGATCCTCCTTCTTTCACTCGGATTTCTTCTCTTCCAGACCCGGGCCGGCGGGCAGGCGGCCGCAGACCAGGATCTGACCATCTGGTACGCGCAACCGGCCCGGGTCTGGGAAGAAGCCATACCAATCGGGAATGGCCGAATCGGAGGCATGATCCACGGGGGAGTCGACCAGGAAGTGATTTCGCTCAACGACGATCGGCTCTACTCCGGCGAGCCCGGCCATCGGGATGTGAAGCTTGATTTCACCAAGGACTTCGGCAAAGTGACCGAATGGCTGCGGCAAGGCCAATACGCAGAAGCGCATGAATTCATCAACAGGAACTGGCTCGGCCGTTCGCAAGCCGCCTATCAGCCGCTCGGGGATCTTTTGCTGGAGTTTCCCCCGGGCGCCTTTGAGGAGTATCGGCGCGAGCTGGACATTCGCCGGGCCGTGGCCCGAACCACGTTTCTCCAGAACGGCGCCCGCTTTACTCGCGAGTACTTCGCCTCCTTCCCCGCTCAAGCCTTGCTGGTGCGAGTGAAAGCGGACAAGCCCGGGGCGGTCACCATGACCGTGAAGCTGGCTTCGCCTCATCCGACTGCAGTAGCGCGTCCGCAAGGGCCGGATACCCTGGTCATGGCCGGGCAGCTCCCGGGATTGGCGCTCAGGAGAGAGCTCCGTTGGGTCGAGGAGAAGGGAGACCAGTGGAAGTATCCCGAGCTTTACGACCGGGAAGGCAAGCGCCTGCCGGGCGCCAAAAACCTGCTTTACGGCCCGGAAGCCCGAGGACGCGGCATCTTCTTTGAGGCCCGAGTGAGAGTCATTCCGCTTGGAGGTGACGTCTGGCCGGTCGACAACGGAATTCGCGTCCACCAGGCGAATGACGTCCTCCTGATTCTGACCACCGGAACCAGCTTTAACGGCTACCAGAGGAGTCCCAGCCGGGAAGGGAAGAACCCGTCGGAGGAGACAAACGCCAACCTGGTGAGGGTTTTGGGGAAGAGTTACGACAAGCTGCTCGGCCAGCATGTCCGCGACTTCCAGGCGCTCTTTAACAGGGTGAATCTCAATCTGGGTTCGCCCAGCGATCAGAGCGGGCTGCCGACCGACGAGCGGGTCAAGCTGTATGCCAACGGGAAGGACGAGAGCCTGGCTGCCCTTTACTTCCAGTTTGGCCGCTACCTGATGATTGCGGGTTCCCGGCCGGGAACCGAACCGCTTAATCTGCAGGGGATCTGGAACATACACGTGCTTCCTCCCTGGTACGGCGCATACACGATCAACATCAATACCGAGATGAACTACTGGCCGGCTGAGGTCGCGAACCTCTCGGAATGCCACGAACCCCTGCTGCGCATGATCGAGGAGCTTGCGGTCGATGGGCGCAAAGTCGCTCGAGAGCTGTACGGCAGACCGGGTTGGGTGTCTCACCACAACACCACCATCTGGCGGGATGCCCAGCCGGTCGACGGCGATGCCCGTGCCTGCTTCTGGCCGATGTCGGCCGCCTGGCTGTGCGAGCATCTCTGGACGCATTACGAATTTACGGGCGACAAGACATTCCTGAGAAAGAGAGCTTATCCGGTCATGAAGTCGGCAGCCGAGTTCCTGCTGGCATGGCTGGTCGAGGACGGCCAGGGACGCCTGGTCACCCCCATCAGCACGTCGCCGGAGAACGACTTCATCTATCGGGCGCCGGGGGGAGAGAGGCGCAGGGTCGCTGTGAGCACCGGCTCGACGATGGACATGGCGCTGACGCGGGAGCTGTTCCAGAACTGCCTGGAAGCCGCGCATATCCTCGGAATAGACAGAACGTTCCGCCGGCGCCTGCAGGCCGCTCTGCCGCGCCTGCTGCCTTACCAGGTCGGCGCTCGCGGGCAACTGCAGGAGTGGAGCCGCGATTTCGAAGAGGCTGAGCCGCAACACCGGCATGTGTCTCACCTGTACGGCCTGTGCCCCGGGAACCAGGTCACAAAGCGAACCTCACCGGACCTGTTCAATGCCGCGCGCAAGACGCTCGAGCTGCGGGGCGACAAGGCAACCGGTTGGTCGATGGGCTGGAAAATCAACTTGTGGGCACGACTCGAGGACGGCAACCACGCCCACTTGCTCCTCCGCCAGTTGCTGATGCCCGATCGCACGTATCCCAATCTGTTCGATGCTCATCCGCCGTTCCAGATCGACGGCAATTTCGGGGCGACGGCCGGGATCGCTGAAATGCTGCTCCAGAGTCATGCCGGTGAAATCCACCTGCTGCCTGCTCTGCCCAAGGCGTGGCCGACAGGCAGCGTTCACGGCCTTCGGGCGCGCGGCGGTTTCGAAATCGATCTGGAGTGGAAAGACGGGATCCTCCGGCGCGCCGAGATTCAATCGCTTTTGGGCAATCGGCTGAGGATCCGTTCCGGCGAAAAGACTTTCGAGATGAGCACGAAGGCAGGCCGGCGCTACGTGTTTGGAAATGCTCCGTAAAGGAGTGCATAAATCCCTATGCACTTTGCTTGACACCCACCAGTGGGAGGGATAGTATTCGACCGTCACAGGGTGTTTAGAACGCCTTTCCTTCACCGTGGAGGCGCCAATGGGTTTTCAGGTAACTACCTGCCCTGGCTGTGCTTGCGGGTGTGGAACTCTACTCGAAGAAGAGACCGGCGTCCTGACGGCAGCGCATCCGATTTCGAGCCATCCGGTCTCCAAAGGCAGTCTCTGTATCCGAGGTTGGAACTGTGTCGACTCCTGGCGCCATCCTGATCGCCTGACCCGCCCACTGCTTCGCAAGGACGACGACCTTCGGCCGGTTTCGGCTGATGTGGCTCTGGACTTCATTTGCAGCCGCCTTGAGGATGCGCCTCACGGCTCTGTGGCCTTTGCCGTCGCGCCCTCGGTCAGCAATGAGGATATCCTGGCGGTGCGCCGCCTCGCTCAGTTCCTGCGCGCCCGGGTTTGCAGCATGGATGTCTCGGGTGTCGTGACGGCGCGCCGGGCTATGGCCAAGGTGCTTGGCCGCCGGTACTGTTCGAGCTCGCTTGAAGTGCTTGAACGGGCCCGCCTGATCTGGGTTTTTGGCGCCGACGTCGAAAACTATCCGCAAGTTGCTTCTGCCCTGGCTGAAGCCGAGTCGAGCGGGGGCCGGGTGGTGTCGTTCGACACCTTCCGCGAACCCGAAAAGAAGGGCCGCCGCCAGGTCTTCGTCCCGCCTGAAGAGTTCGGGCTTCTCGTCCTGCAGCTCCAGAGATGCGTGCTGGAAAAGGGGCTTGTGCCGCAGCACGTGGCGTCGCAAGCCGGCGTAGCTGAACTGGCAGCCGAGCACCGGAAGTGTGCGGGGTGGCCATCGAGCGCGGTTCTGCAGCTGGACACGATCAGGGAGCTGGTCGAGTCTTTTTTCGCTTGCCCGGATTCGGCCGTGGTGATTGGAGATCGTTGGCTGACCATTGGTCCGCGGGCGTTGGAACAGACGGCGCAACTTCTTCAGGCTGCGGCCTTGATGGGCGCAGAGGATCGGACAGTGATTGCGGCCGGGGAAGTGAACAGCTGGGGTCTGGCGGATCTGTTGGAGCCTCTTGAAGCGGGTTTCGAGATTCTCGCCGGCTGGCTGAACGGGGAGACGTCGGATATTTCGGTGCTCATCACTTGCGGCGATGACCTGTTGCGAAGTGCCCCTTGCCCTGGAAATGTCAAGGACGCTCTGGGGATGATCGGCACGGTGATCGTGCTCGACCGCTTTCGGAATGAACTCGGGCCTTTCGCCAACGTGGTCCTGCCTACCGCGTGCTTTGCCGAAGTGGATGGAACTGTAACGAACCTGTTCGGGATGGTCCAGCGCTGGCGCCGGGCAGTGCCTGCGCCGGGAGAGGCTCAACAGGAAAGAGTCTGGCTGGGCCGGATCGCGTCTCGTCTTGGCCTGGCGTCGTGGCCCGAAACAGCGCTGGAATGGTGGAGGACGGAGCCCGGTGCTCATTCAGCCTACGATTTGGCCGGCCTGTCTGCGCTCTATGACTCGGATGGTTCGGCCGGATGGCAGCCGCGTGAATCAACCTGCCTGACGATTTGTCCGCCTTCGGGGCCGCTGACCTCGCACACGCCCGGTGATCCTGCAATGCAGGCTATTTTTACCAGGCACCCGGCCAACTGGATGACAGGGGCCTGGAGCGGCCGTGATGAGATCCTCAGGCGGGAGAGCGTTGAGCCTGTCCTGAGTGTTGCGCCGCCCGACCTGGAGGAAAGGGGCATCAGGCCCGGAGGAAGCGTGCGCCTGGTTACCCGGGAGGGATCTGCTGTTTTCCAGGCCCGTGCCGACGGCCGCCTTCCGCGCGGAATGGTCTTGCTGGCGGAGCTGCCGGGCAGGCGGGAGATCCCGAGATCGTTGCTGGCCGGTAGTGAGGAGGGTTTCACGTTTCAGCCGGTCCCCTGCCGGCTGGAAAGAGTCTAGACCGGGGAGCGAAAACATGGACAGACTCACGTTGCGCAAGTCCGACGTGCCGGCGTTTTTGGAATCGCTTCTTACGGATTATCGCGTGGTGGCTCCCCGACGCGTAGCTGCTTCCGACTTCGTTTTTGACGACTATCGGCCGGGCGAGGCCGTCCCTTTTGATTTCGTCAACACGCTGGTCCCGCCCAAGAACCTGTTCCTGAAGCCTCGAGAGACGCTGTTTCGGATCCGCGGCGCTACCCAGCCGGTGATACTTCCTGGGGCCTCGAGCAAGCCCCTGGCCCTGTTCGGACTTCGCCCCTGCGACGCCTCCGGCCTCGTCTTTCTCGAGCGTTTCTTCTCTGAGCGTGGATTTGAAGACGATACGGTGACGGCCGGTATTCGCCGGTCACTTCGCATGGTGCTCTGCTGCCACACCCCCGGCGCCAATTGCTTCTGCGTCTGCTGTGACGGAGGTCCTGCTCTGACGTCCGGGTTTGACCTGCTGCTGACGGATCTCGGCCAAAGCCTCCTGGTGGAAGTGGGGAGCGAGGCCGGCCACGCCGCCGTCCAACGCCGCCCCGAGCTTTTTGCCAAGGCCACCGAGGCGGACTATTCCGAAAAAGTCCGTCAAATGGCAGCCGTAGACCAGAATTTCGATCGGCGGTCTTATGTCGCCAACGCCATGAAGCGGATTTCGCTCGCCCGGATCACTCAGGAGTTCTGGCAGAACGCTGGGGCCGATTGCAGAGGGTGCGGCGGCTGCTGTTTCGTCTGCCCGACATGCTCGTGTTTCAGCGTAACGGACAAGCCCGATGGGGATGATCACTGCCGCCGGGAGCGCTGGCGTGACGCCTGTTTGTATGAGGGCTTTACCCGGGAAGCATCGGGCCACAATCCGCGTGCCAGCAAGGCCGACCGGCTCAAACGGCGCTTCTTTCACAAGCTCAGCTATCAGTATGTCGAGTTAATGGGGAGGCATGGCTGCGTCGGTTGCGGTCGATGTGTCACGACGTGTATGGGGAAGCTCGGTATTCCCGATTTTCTGGCGCGAGTTCACGATGAGTGCAAATAGCCTTTACGTGCCGCAATTGTCCTCTATCGAACGGATCGAACGGGAAACGCCTGATACCCGAACCTATTTTCTATCGGGGGGCGGGATCGACTGGCGCAGGAACTATCGGCCGGGTCAGTTTGTCGAGCTTTCGGTCTTCGGCGTGGGCGAAGCGCCGTTCTGCCTGTCGCAGAGCCCCTCCCGGGCGGACTACCTGGAAGTGACGGTGCGCAAGACGGGAACGCTGACCAATCGTTTGAGCAGTTACGAGCCGGGCGACACGGTCGGCCTCCGGGGGCCTTTCGGAAACTGCTTCCCGTTCGAGCGGGCCAGGGGAAAGGACCTTCTGTTCGTGGGCGGAGGAATCGGTCTGCCTCCGCTCCGTTCACTCATCAATTACGTGCTTGATCATCGAGGGGACTATGGGGAGGTGCGGGTCTTTTACGGGGCCCGGACTCCGGCCGACAGGGTTTACAAGAACGAGCTGGCCGTCTGGCATCAGTCCGACCAGTTGAAGCTCGTCGAAACCGTTGATCAAGCCGATGAAACGTGGACCGGTCACGTTGGCGTAGTGACGAAGCTGCTCAGGGGGCTGGAAGTCAATCCGGAGCGGACCATGGCGTTCACGTGCGGGCCGCCGATCATGCTCAAATTCGTGGTCGCAGAGCTGCTGGCGCTGAAGCTGGCCGAACGCGACATCATCACCACGCTCGAAAGATACATGAAGTGTGGCGTGGGCAAGTGCGGGCACTGCTGCATCGGGCACCACTACATCTGTGTGGACGGGCCGGTCTATAACTTCGAGCAGATCCGCTACTTGCCGGAAACGCCGTGAGGCGGCTGCATTGAAAAAGGGGTGCTGAATGGAGTCAGACCTTCTGATTGTCGTGCTGGCCTTTCCAATCCTCGGCGCCTTTGTTCTCTCGGTCCTGAAAGGCAGGTTGCAGGATTGGCTGGCCTTTCTGCTCCCCGTCTTTTACCTGCTCGCCGGAGTCGAGGCCGTCCGGACGCTCTTGCACGGCTCTGTTCTGTGGGCCGACCTGACTCGCCTCCCCTGGCTGGACGATGCCGGAGTCTTCTCGCTGCGGCTAGACGCGCTCTCCGCCATTCTGCTCCTCGTTGTCCTGATCATCGGATTCCTGGTCATGGCCTTTTCGATCGGTTACATGGGGCCACGAAACCGGGAGCATCCGGTGGTCGGTCACGAGGGCAACTCCCGATACTATTTCTTTCTGTCGCTTTTTATCGCCTCCATGGTGGGACTGGCCCTGGCCGCGAACCTGTTCGTCCTTTTCTTCTTCTGGGAAGCCACCACGTTGTGCTCCTGGGCCCTGATCTCGCATTACAGCCGCCGGCCCCTCTCAGTGATGGCGGGCTTGAAGGCGCTGATCATGACCCATGTGGGGGGCGCCTTCTTCATGATCGCGATTGCCCTCCTTTTCGGCCTGACCGGGAGTTTTTCGTTTGAGGCGCTGCGACAAGTGAGTCCCGAGTCGAAGACCCTGATTTTCCTGCTCCTTCTCATTGCCGCGACGGCGAAGTCCGCCCAGGTTCCCCTGTTTACCTGGCTTCCGGATGCAATGGAAGCGCCCACTCCGATTTCGGCCTACCTTCACGCTGCCGCCATGGTGAAGGCCGGCGTGTACCTGATGGCGCGGGTGATCATCGAGTCGGGAGAGCTGCCGGGTTGGAGCGGCGGCGTAATGGCGGCGGCCGGCCTGGTCACAATGCTGGTGGGTTTGATCTTCTGCTTTTACCAGGACGATCTGAAGCGCTTCCTGGCTTATTCCACGATTGCCCAGCTGGGCTACATTATGCTCGGCCTGTCGCTGTTCATTCTCGGGTCAAAGACCGGCTATGTGGCGGGTGTCTTCCATATCGCCTGCCACTCGGTCGCCAAGGCGCTCTTGTTCCTGTCAGTCGGCTTTGTCGGAATGCGCCTCGGCGTCAAATCGATCTCGCGGATCTCGGGCCTGTCGAAGAAAATGCCCGTGGCTTCGTTCTGTTTCATGATTGGGCTGCTGGCGGTGACCGGGATCCCGCCCTTCTCCTGTTTCTGGAGCAAGCTGACGCTGGTGCTGGGCATTTTCAGTCTGAAAGGCGCGGCTCTGCCCCTGATTTCGATACCGTTCTATGCGGAGATCGTGCTGGCCTTTCTCTGGTACTTGCGGGTCGGACAAAACGTCCTGTTTGGTCAACCATCGGAAGCGGTGGCGGCAGTCGAGCATGATCATGCGGCCGCAGGCGCAAGTTACATGAACGCGCTTCTGGTGGTACTGGCGCTGCTGACGCTGCTCATGCCTTTGATTGTGTATCCCTTTTTGAAGGCGCTTTAAAAGCGACGCGGGGGATCCGAAATGCGTCTGGAAGTCTTGCTGCTTGCGGGTTTTCTAAGCCTCCTCGCAGGGGCTGCGCTCACTGCAGTGACGGGAGGAAGAGGGCGGTTGCGTCTGCTTTCCCCGTTTATTGCCCTGGCGGCGGTCGTGGTGTCGTCGGCTTCTTTCCTGGCCTTGAGCGGCTCGATCCTGCTGTCGCCGGGTCGGTCGCTGGGACCGATCGAGCTGTGGCGTCCCACCTTCATCAACGCCGCTTTAGCGATACGCGTGGATGCGCTCTCGGCTTTCTTTCTCCTCATCATCGCCGTCCTGTCTGTGATTGTCGCCTGGTACGCCATTGCCTATACACGCCGCGTCGAAGATCTCGGCTGGTTCTATCCTCCTCTGCTGCTCTTCATTTTCGGCATGGCAGGCGTCGTGGTTTTGGACGACTTTTTCTTTTTTTTCGTCCCCTGGGAATTCATGACTCTGAATTCCTACCTGCTGGTCGTGTTTCACCGTGAGAACCAGCAAAGCCTGAAAGCCGGGTTCAAGTATTTTCTGATGACCCACGCGGGCGCGCTGGCGCTTTTCTTCGGGATTGTCTGGCTGGTGATGAACGGGGGCGGCTCCTTCCGTTTTGAGGCCATTGCTCAGGCGTTTCCGGGGCTGTTGGCGGCATCGCCGGCCCTTACCCAGGTGGCGTTGGCCTCGATTCTGATCGGTTTCCTCGTCAAGTCAGGTGCCTTCCCCTTCGGCATGTGGTGGCTGCCGGATGCGCACCCTGCTGCTCCTTCTCCGGCCAGTGCGTTGCTCTCGGGGGTCATGATCAAGATCGGGCTTTACGGCATCCTCCGGGTTTTCTTCGGGCTGCTGCCGTCGGGCCCGTGGAGTGTCTCCTGGGGGATCGTGCTGGCTTCGGTCGGTGTCCTTTCGCTGTTCTTCGGAACCCTGCGGGCTCTGATCCAGCACGACTCCAAGCGTCTTCTTGCTTATCATTCGATCGGCCAGGTCGGCTACATGCTGCTCGGCTTCGGAATCGGGCTGGCCTTGATTCAGGTGAACCCGTTTCTGGCCGCGATCGGTCTGGTCGGCGGGCTGTTCCATGTTTTGAATCACGCCTGTTTCAAGGCGCTTCTCTTCCTGAATGCCGGCGTTTTCGAGATGGTGACGGGGGAGCGAGATCTGAACCGTCTTGGGGGGCTCGGCCGGTTTGTCCCGCTCACCGCCGCCTGCACGGTCATAGCCTCTTTTTCCATTGCCGGCCTGCCGCCCTTTAACGGCTTTGCGAGCAAGTGGCTGCTATACCACGGCTCGGTCTGGGCGAAAGGCGGAGTCGGGATGCTCCTCCTTCTGTTCGGGATCGTGGCCGTCTTCATCTCGGCCGTAACGCTCGCCTCGTTCCTCAAGTTTATGGGCGGCACGATTTGGGGGACACCGTCTCCGGTGGTGGCGGCTACCGCCACGCGCGGGGAAGGCCTTTGGACGGGCGGCAGCCAGTCGGTGCTGGCGCTGGTCTGTCTGGGCCTCGGCTTGATTCCCTATGCCGGCGTGCAACTCTGTTATCGGGCGGTTGAGTTCGCAGGCGGCGCTTCAAGCCTTCCCGCCTACGGGGCTCTCTTCGGATCGTCGCCGGTTGGCCTGGCTCTTTCGGATGGGTCGAGGATTCTGGGCGTCTGGTTCCCGCTGGCGGTGGGGGCAATGGTCTTAGGGGCTTTCGGACTTGGAGAGCTGATTCGGGTCTCGGCAGCGCCGGGGCGCCGCTTTGTCCCGGTCTGGCGCTGTGGGTCGGACGTGACCGTCGAAGAAACACGCTTTCGAGCCGATCACTACTACGTGCCTTTCAAGCGCTTTGTCCGCCTGATTACTCCCGAGACTGGCATCAGCTGGCGGCCGCGTCGCTGGCCGATCGTGGAACGAATCCTGAATCCTGATCTTTGGGCATACCAGCCGGCGGTCAACTGGATCTTGAATACTTTTCGACGTTTGGCAGCCAGCCGGGCCGGCTTTCCACAGGTGTATCCCGCCTGGAATCTGATCGGTCTGGCCGTGTCGTTTGTGATTCTTTTCCTGCTGTGGTGGTGGGGAGGTTCCCACAATGGGTGAAGCAGCAAAGATCATTCAAGAAGCGCGCTCGCAGCTGGGATCGCAAATTCTGGAGGCGAGGGAAAAGTCGGCCTCGCTGGCGGTCATTAAGGTCGCGCCTCAGGACTTGCCTGCGGCGGCATCCGGGCTGGACCGAGGTCTTGACGCCCGGTTCGTTATCAGCGTCGGCAGCGATTTCCGCGATTGGGGCGAAGGCTTCAGGGTAGACCACGTTTTCTCTCAGGACCGCCGAAAGACATGGATCATCCTGCGCTCTTCTGCGGGCGGCGAGAACCCGGCGGTCGCGTCTATTACACCGATGGTGCCCGCCGCCAACTGGGCGGAACGCGAGTTTCAAGATCTGCTCGGTATCAAGGCAGAAGGTCATCCTGATCCGAGGCGACTCGTTCTGGCTGATGATTGGCCGGCCGGTCTTCACCCGCTGCGGCGCGACGTTCCGTACGACTTCCGCCCGGCGCCGGCCCCCGAGGCGGCGCCTGTCCTGGCGAGCCCGCCCGGCAACTCGGTCGCCATACCGATCGGCCCGTTCTTTCCTGTGCTCGAAGAGCCTGCCTTGTTGAAGGTCTTTGCCAATGGGGAGGAAGCTGTCGGGCTCGATTACAGAGGGTTTTTCAGCCATCGCGGCATCGAGAAGCTGGGCGACTCCAAACTGACGTACAACGAGATTCCTTTCGTGGCCGAGAGGATCTGTGGCATCTGCGGCTTTGTGCATTCTACGGCCTACGTTCAGGCCGTAGAAGAAGCGGCCTCGATCCCGACTCCTTTGCGGGCGAAGTACATCCGTTCGATCGTGCTTGAGCTGGAGCGCGTGCACAGCCATCTCCTCTGGCTGGGCATTGCCGGCCACATCCTGGGATTCGATACGGTCCTGATGCAGTCCTGGCGGATGCGCGAGCCGCTGATGTGGCTGGCGGAGAAGATAACCGGCAATCGGAAGACTTACGGTATGAACCTGGTCGGGGGAGTCCGCCGGGACATTCCCAAGGAGGTCCACCCCGAAATCCTCCGGGTGCTGGCCGAAATCGAAAGGGAGTGGTTGCTGGTCATATCGGCGGTCAAGGACGACACTGCGCTCCTCATGCGGCTGTCAAAAGTCGGGGTGCTCAAGGCCGGGGATGCCAGGGCGCTTGGCTCGGTCGGTCCTACCGGAAGAGGCTCAGGCCAACCGATTGACACGCGTATCGATCATCCCTACGCCGCTTACGGCTGTATTGAGCCAAAGGCCGTCTGGAAGCAGGACGGCGACTGTGCGTCGCGAACGCTGGTTCGACTCGAGGAAACGCTTGAATCCATCCGCCAGATTCGGGAGCTGCTGGCGCAAATGCCTGAAGGCCCAGTCCAGGCCCGAATCAGCGAAGCGATCCCCCCGGGGCTGGAGGCCGTCTCCGCCGTGGAAGCGCCACGAGGCGAGGTCATCCACTATGTCATGACCGGCGAAGAGGCGCGTCCCCACCGCTGGCGCGTGCGAGCCCCGACATACGCCAATCTTCAGGCCCTTCCGAAGCTGATCGAGGGCATGACCATTGCCGACGTCCCGATCGCGCTCGGCAGTATTGACCCCTGCTTCTCCTGTACCGAACGCATGCAGGTGATTGACGTAAGGTCGCGAAAAATCAGGATCTACACGAGAGAAGAGTTGCGGAAGATGGCCAGAAGGAAAGATGTCGAAGGATGAAGGACGAAGGATGAAGGATGAAGCGAAAGCGGACGGAGCCGCAAGCGCAGAGGAGGAAGGATGAAGGATGAAGGGGAAGGCGCACGGAGCCGCAAGTGCGCAGCGTCTTCTGCGGAGCGCGTCGGGTGCGTGGCCAGACGAAAGACGAAGGATGAAGGGTGAAGATAAAGGATGGGGAGAACGATTATGAGTCCTGCCGTCGAGGCAGTTGTCAAAGCGCTTCTTTATTTGGCGATCGTCCTGTTTGCCTCGCCGCTGCTCGAAGGAGTCATGAGAAAGGTGCGGGCAGTCATACATTCCCGCCAGGGTCCTCCGGTCACCCAGCCCTATCTTGATTTAGCGAAGCTCCTGGTGAAGGAAGATCTGAGCAGCCAGCAGGGGAGCCCGGCTCGTTTTGCGCCGAGCGCCGTCTTTGCCTCGGTTCTGGTGGCTTCACTGTTCGTCCCGTTTGCGGTTGCCAGTCCGGCGGGCGCCTTTGGCGATCTCTTTGTTTTCATCTACCTGATGACGCTGTCCTCGGCGATCCTCATGGCCGGCGGACTGGCCCAGTCCAGCCCATACTCCCATCTGGGAAGCAGCCGGGAAATGATGATGGTGCTGACGACCGAAGCGGTGACAATCATCAGCCTGCTGGTTGTCGCTATAACCGGTCACAGCGCCCTGTTTTCAGAAGGTGTCGAGGCCCCTTTTCGACTGTCGTTTATTCTGGCGCTCGCCTGCTACCTGTTCGCGATGCAGGCCATGCTTGGCAAGATCCCGTTTGACGTGTCGGAAGCCGAGCAGGAAATCATGGGAGGGCCCTTTATCGAGTACAGCGGCCCGTCGCTGGCTCTTTTCAAGTGGTCTTATTACATGAAGCAGATGATCTTTGGTTCGCTGTTCTTCAGTTTATTCGTGGGCTGGCCTCGCTTCACGGGCGCGGGGCTGGCAGGACTGCTGGGCAATCTTTCGGTGACCTATGGCGCAGTGCTCATCCTCTGCCTGCTGGTGGCCCTGATTGATGCAACCAATCCGCGGCTGAGGATCGACCAGTCGATGCGCTTTTTCGGCGTGCTGATCGCGATCGCTTGTTTGAGTCTCGGACTGGCAGCGGCAGGGTGGTAGGAAGGAGAGAAACACGATGCTCGGGTTGAGGCTTTTGCGGGGCAAGCTTAAAGAGGCCCGAATCTGCCTGGCGGCCGGCCGGGTCACGCTTCCATACCCGTTTGCTCCAGCGGGGCCGGCGCCTGGGTTCCGCGGCCTGCCTACGGTAGAGGCGGGCAAATGTATCGGTTGCGGCGGCTGCCTGAGTGTCTGCACGCCCAATCTGATCTCGGTCGAGGACGCCGGACCGGTGGCCCGATTTACCTGGGACCTGTCCCGCTGTACTTACTGCGGGCGCTGCGCCGAGGTCTGTCCGGAAGAGGCGGTGACGATGAGTCAGGAGTTCGAGACAGCGACTCCCTCGGTGAGCGATCTGCAGTTGACGGTAGAGGTCTTTATGGCCTCGTGCAATCGCTGCGGCCGCTGCTATCGGACCCAAACGCCGCTTGATCCCCCTCACGCCCGGAAATTCCATGAGGAGAGGGTTGCCGCGCTGTGCGAGGGCTGGAAGGGAGATCATTACGAGAAACGTGGGGGGACTAGGCTATGAGCTTTTTAGCGTCGCTCCTGGTCTTTGTTCTGTCGCTACTGGCCATAGTGTTCGCCTTGTTTTCGGTCGAGGCGCGCGACCTGGTTCGGTCCATGTACTGGTATATAGCGCACAGCTGCTGTCTGATCTTGACCTACGTCACGTATGCGGTGGCCGTTGAAAACCCTTATCTGCTCGTCTGGGCGGGGCTGTGCGTCGTGAACACCTGGATCCTGCCGTTTCTCAAGGGAGGCCTGAAGTACACCGCCAAGAGGATACCGGCTGAAAGCGTTTCACCCCGGCTGGGCAGCCTGCTTCTGCTGGTCGTGACGGTGGGAGCGCTCAGCGTTATAGGCTTTTTCTCCAACCTGCGCCTGGTGGTTTCCGGGAGTCCCATTGACAGCCTGGATCAGGGCATCAGCCTGAATCTGCTGGCCGCGCTTGTCCTCTTCAGCTACGGCATCATCGTTCTGATGACCCGGCGGCATCTCTTCAAAATGGCCATCGGGCTCCTGGTCATGACTGCCGGCGCCCATCTGACGCTGGTGCAGATGGCGCCCCGGTTTTTCTCAATGGTGGAGATCGAGATTCTGACTAAGGTGATGGGGACTGTGTTTGCGATGCTTTACGCGGTTCGGCTGCTGGCCGAGCGCTACCATACGACGGACGCAGGCGAACTTCTGCATTCGGAAGAACGGGGAGGTGAACATGAGTGAGCAGGCTTCGTTGCTATTGCCGCTGATCCCGTTCATTCCCCTGCTCGCCGCCAGCTTCGTGGCTTTCGCTGAGAGCGATGAGACCGGCAGGCGCGTTGCCTTCCTGACAGGTACGCTGCCTGCGCTGGCGTTGGCCGGTGTCCTCATGGGAAGGCTGGTCGGCCTGCACGATCCGAGAGCGGTATTTACGGCCTGGGGCGGGTTTCTTTATGCGGATCTGCTGACTTGCCTCTTTATTGTCTGCACGTTTGCGCTGGTCGCCGCTGTCGGCGGCTACTCCTTCTCTTACATGCAGCGGGAGTGCGCGCAGGGGATCGTCACCGAGCAAGGCCTGAAGAACTACTATTCGCTTCTGCTGGTCTTCTGCGCGTTCATGACTTGGACAGTAACCATCAGTCACCTGTTCTTCATGTTCCTGGTGGTGGAGATTGCCACGATAGCCGTCTCCTTCCTGGTCGCTACAGAAAAGACCAAGTTCGCGCTTATCGCCTCTTTCAAATACAACCTGCTGGTGGTGATGGCCATGCTTTTTGCGGTCATGGGCGCCATCCTGATTTTTGCCCGCATGTCGGCGACGGATGCGAGCCTGACGCGCATTCATCTGCTGGAAATGGGAAGGCTGGCCGTCCTGTTGCCGGCGCCGCTGGCCTTGATAGGCGTCGCCTGCTTCACGTGCGCTTTTGGAACCAAAGGAGGGATGATGCCGTTTCACTCCTGGCTGCCCGACGCCCATTCCGAAGCGCCTGCGCCGATCTCAGCGCTGCTTTCCGGCCTGGTCATCGCCATTGGTCCGTTTCTATTTGCCAGGACCGTGACGTTTTTCTCGCCGCGCTATGACGCGGTTCAGATCTTTGTGGGCGGTGTCGCCTGCCTCTCGATAGTCCTGGGGATTCTGCTTTCGATTGTTCAGGACGACTTGAAGCGCCTGCTCGCCTACTCTTCGATCAGCCAGATCGGTTACATCTTCGCGGGGATTTCCCTGGGGACTTACCTCGGGCTTTACGGGGGCTTTTTCCATGTGGTGACGCACCTCCTGGCGAAAAGCCTCCTGTTTCTTTGCGCCGGGGCCGTCATCTACCGGGTCGGTATCAGGAAGATCTCCGAGTTGGGTGGGCTGGCTCGGAAAATGCCGATCACGGCGTTCTGCTTTTTCCTGGCGGCGCTGTCCATGGGCGGTATGCCGTTTCTCGCCGGTTTCATGAGTAAATACACGATCATCCTGGCGCTGGCGAAAGCCGGGATCTGGTGGGCGATGGCCATTGCGACTTTTGCCGGCGTCCTGACTCTCGCCGGTCTCGTCTGGGCCGCCAATCGTGTTTTCTGGTCCGAGGAGTCACAGAAGGTCGCGGCGCTGGCGGCAGAGAATCACGAACTGCCTCTGCCGATGCTGATTCCCATGGTCGTGATTGCCTCCTTGATCGCTGTGGTCGGTGTCCTGCCGCAAAGCCTCTATCCCGTTCTGGATGGCGCGACCAAGTCGATCCTGGCGATGCTCGCTCTGTGAGGAAGAACATGAACGTTTTTTCGACACGCTTGCGCCGGCTGTTCATGAAGGCCTTCCCCAAGTCTCTCTGGGTCTTTCATGTCAACCTGGGGGCCTGCAATGGTTGCGACATCGAAGTGATCAATGTTCTGACCCCGTACTACGACGCGGAACGCTTCGGCATCAGGCTGATCGGCTCTCCCCGCCATGCGGATGTGCTTCTCGTCAGCGGTCCGGTCACGCGACCAATCGTTCCTCACGTCGCCCGGTTGCTCGAGGCCGTACCCGAGCCGAGGATCATTTTCGCGGTGGGCAGCTGCGCCTGCGGGGGCGGCATCTGGTATGACTCCTACAACGTGGTCGGAGGCGCAAACAAGGTCCTTCCGGTGAACTACTATATTCCCGGCTGCCCTCCGCGACCGGAGGCCATCGTATACGGAGTGGCTTTGGCCCTGGGAGTTGTGAGCAAGAAGGTGGCGGCGCGGCATGTCTCCGACAGCTTCCTGGAGGAATACCGGCGGTTAAATCCTCCGCTGGCGGCTCGTCTGTAGAGCACCGTAATCGCGGGTGAGCAAAGGAGTTTGAGCATGGCCAAAATCCTCATGATCGATGACGATCCGGATATCATTCTGGCTGTTCGGATTCCTCTTGAGTCCTGCGGACACGAGTTTTTCTCGGCTCAAAGCGGTCGGGAAGGACTGGCAATGGTCCGCAGCGTCCGCCCCGACCTGATCATCCTGGATGTGATGATGGAATCGTTCACCGAGGGCTTCCACATTTCCATGGCCCTGCGTGATCCGTCGCCTGATTCCGATTACGCGGACTTCCGGCACGTCCCGATTCTGGTGCTGACTTCAATCCACTCGGTAACGCCGCTTCGCTTTGCCCCGGACAAGGACTATCTGCCGATCGACGCCTTCCTGGAAAAGTCAGCCAGCCCCGAGCAGTTGCTGGCCAAGGTGAATGAGCTGCTGCAAGGATCGCGCCGATAAGCAGCGGGATGGAGGTTCGGTTGGACCGCCCAAGGACCATCGCTCAAAAGGAGCTGATCACCTGCCTGGACTGGCTGATCCGCTTGCGCTGGCTGGGTGGCGCCGCCATTCTGGGTCTGACACTCGTCGTTACCCAAGCTCTGAAAATCGACCTCCCGGCCGCTCCCCTGTACCTCCTCGGAGCTGCCGTCCTCGGCTATAACCTGGCGTTGAGGCGGGCTATGGTCTGGATGCGCCGCAATCGATTCTCGCACCCGGCGCAGGAATGGTTCACCGTGGCCCAGATCGTCCTCGACTGGCTCGCCATGACGGTCCTGATCCATTACTCCGGCGGGATATCAAGCCCGGTGACATTTTTCTTCATGTTCCATATCACGATTGCTTCCCTCCTTTTGCCCCGCGAGCGCGCCTTTTTGTACGTGACGCTGGCCCCGGCGCTGGTCGCCGAGGTCGCTCTTGGTGAGTACTTTGGGCTTATTGGGCACGTCCCGGTTCTTGAAGCGAGCCTCTACCGCAAACCGTTGTTTGTCGCTGCCGTGCTGAGCTTTTTCACGTGTTCCGCCTATATCATGGCCTACGTCTCGATGGCGATTTCCACACGCCTGAGAAGACGAGAAGCGGAGGTGGCGGGAGTCTATGAAAGCGTGCGTGCCACGACGTCGACGTTGGATTTGGAGCAGGTTCTGAGTCGCCTGACCGAAGCTACGACCCGGGTCCTGAGATGCAAGGCGGCCTCGATTCGACTGCTCAATCCGAGCGGCAGCCACCTGGAGATGGTCGCGGCTCACGGGTTGAGTCACCAGTACCTGGACCATGCCTCGGTCCCGCTCGCCAGTGCCGTCATTGACCGCGAAGCCTTGTCCGGTAAGACGGTCCTGATAACCGACGCTCCTCACGACGAACGTGTCTGTCACCCGGAGGCAGTCAGGCAGGAAGGGATTGAATCGATCCTCAGCACACCGCTTTTCGGCAAGCAAGGGCTGATCGGCGTCTTGCGGGCGTATGGGGGAGTCGGGCATCGTTTCAACCAGGACGATGCGGAGTTTCTGGCGGCAGTCGCCGCCCACGGTTCAGTATCGATCGAAAATGCAAAGGCTTATCGTGCCCTGGAGGATCTCAACCGGCAGAAGTCGCAGTTCGTGCTCATGGTGACGCATGAGCTTCGTTCTCCGGTGCAGGTGGCTCAAAACCTTATCGGCGTATTGTTGAACAGCTACCTGGGGGAACTGACTCCTCCGCAGACGGACCTGATTCGCAGGGTTCAACGCCGGCTTCAATATCTGCAAAACCTGGTTGACGACCTCCTGAACCTGGCCGCGGCCAAAGCCGAAGTGCTGACTGGTCCGGAACGGAGCAGAGTGGCTCTGGTTGACGTGATCAAGGATCTCAACGATCGATTTGACGCACAGGCGAAGGCCAAGGGCATCAGGCTCCTGATGGAATGTGCGGAATCGTCGATCGAGCTGTGGGGGCTGCGCGACGAGCTCGACGCCTTGTTCGGCAATCTACTCGACAACGCGCTCAAATACACGCAACGCGGAACCATTTGCGTGAGAGTCAGCACCGAAGGAAAGCTGGTTCGCGTGGATGTGTCCGATACGGGCATCGGGATACCCCAAAACGCCTTGTCTCGAATCTTTGAGGAGTTTTTTCGGGCAGACAACGCCAAGGCCATGGAGGAACGCGGGACAGGTCTGGGCCTGGCTATCGTGAAAGGTCTGGTGGCCCGGTACGAGGGAACGATCGAAGTGCAGAGCCACGAGAATCAGGGAACCACTTTCACGGTTCGCCTGCCCATGGTGCCGCAGGCGTGAGCCCGCTCCGTGTGCGGCTTTCTCCGCTCTTCTATCGCTGTGACAGCAACGCCCGGTGGCCGTACCTTATGGCGCCTGCCCCGAAGAATTTGCGTGCCATCGCGATTTGTCCGATATGGTAAGACTCGTGGTGCAGCAGGAAAACCAGAGCCCCGAACAGGGTGGAGTCGTCGACCGGGAACTCTTCCGGGCTTTTCGTGTCGAGCTGCTGGTCCGGGATTTCAGGCAGCCGGTCCTTCAAGAGCTCGCTCACGACCTGCCAGGCATCCAGAATCTGGTCGAGAGGCGGCTCAGACTTTTGCTCCACGACCGCCAGGTAATTCTGAGAAGCGCGCAGCTGGCTTTCCGCTTCCAACCCGATCAGTTTTGCCAGGTAGTTCCTGGCATCCACGAGGTGACAGGCGAGAAAGGCGACGCTGTTGGTCTCGGTGTTGGGTGGCCGGCGAGCGATTTCGTCGGAAACGCCGTTCAGGCAGTTGCGCAAAAGCCGGGTGTTGATGTTCAAGATCTCCAAAAGCGCGACCAGTCTCGGGTTCATGGCTGTCCTCCAAGTTGGAATTCGCTCCGGAGCCGCGTTCGATAAAGGTGTAATCCGGGGCTGTTTCCTTGTCAACTGATTTATCTCGCCATAGGGGTAATCCCTCAGTTTTCGGTTCGGAGGTCCGTTAGGACCCCGGTCCGTCAGTATCCTGGACTTTGGCCAAAATACACAGATGTGTAACGTTTTTCACGCCGAAGGCGTTAG
>JBHGBF010000060.1:0-38518 GCA_041946865.1 Acidobacteriota bacterium
CAGTCTTGTTTGTAGTGCCGCTTCAGGCGGGCTTTTTCGAACCGCAGTTGACCATTGAGCGGTTACGGTTCGAAAAAGTTCGCCTAAAGGCGGCACCACAAACAAGACTGAGGCATTACTCCTGCGCTCCGGTTCCAATTTACCGCTCATTTCCTGTAAATTAGGAGGAGCGGTCTAGCTCTTTCGCCCATCCCGAGCTGGTCCGGAATTTCCAGACCCGTAATTATTTCTGATGTCTCATGGCTTTCATTCCGAAAAGGGTCCAATTCTGGCTGATTCTCATTCTGGTTTGCGTGGCCTTCGGTTTTCGTGTCTACCGGCTTGATGATGTTGGACTTGCCGAGGACGAGGTTCATAAGATTCTCGCTGTTGAGAGTTACCGGCAAGGCCGTTTTGTCGTCAACGCCGAGCATCCGATGCTGATGAAGCTCGCAGACACGGGCATGTTCATCTTCGCGGATTGGTGGAACGAAAACGTGGCCCCGTCTCATGATGTGCCCAAGATCTCGGCCGAGCTCGCAGTCCGGTTCCCCAATGTCGTCGTGGGGTCACTGACGACCGTTATCTTGTTCCTGCTCGCTCGAGCTCTTCTGGGCGCACCCGTAGCACTGGCCACTGCTGCGTTTTGGGCGGTCGGGATCAACGCTATCACCTACAACCGTATAGCCAAGGAAGACACATTCCTGGTTTTCTTCCTCCTGCTTGCCTTGTTCTGTTACCAGAAGGCCAAGACAGTGCAGCCGCGCAACCAGCGAATCGAGATTCGCTGGTACGCCTTCAGCGGGGCGGCCTTCGGCCTGGCCTTGGCCTCCAAGTATTTCCCTCATTATGTCGGCATGGTGTTTCTCCTCTACTACCTGGCGAGGGGACTGGATCAACGCCCGCATAACTGGCGCACCAGGACGGCTTTTTTCGGCAGTCTCTTTGTCTTTTTCTTTCTGTTCAATCCGGTGGTCCTTTTCCCCGCCACCTGGAGCTATTTGCTCGACTACGTGAACGGCAGGATGATGAGTCATCACGGCTACCGAGTCATGGGCCACCTGTACCGAAACGAAACCCTGTTCGGCTCTCAAGGAATGCCGTTTTACTTCTACCTGCTGTATCTGCTCGTCAAGGTCCCTGTTGCCGTGCTTCTGCTGCTCATAGCCGGTCTGTTTCGCGCTTACCAGAAACACCGGTCCCATCTCGGTCACTTCTTTGTGCTATTCATGTTCGTCGCCTGGATAGTGCCGTTTTCGGCAGTCGGCGCCAAATGGCTTCGGTATACCCTGTCCCTGACTCCCTGGCTGTATATGCTGGCCGGAGTGGGAGTCGTCTGGATCGCCGAGGCGCTGTCTCGTTGGTTCGGACCTGGGCGCAGTCGTCAACTGGCTGCCTGCGTCCTCTTTGGCGCCTGCTTTTCCTCCATGGCCTTTACCTGCTGGCAAAGCCTCCCCCACTACAGCCTGTTCGTAAACTGCATCGGCGGCGGGAAGGCGAGGGCGGGCACCTACTTTCCGCACGATGAGTTCTATGATGCGGGCTTGCGTGAAGCCGTGGCCTATGTCGTTCAAGCCGGCCCGCAGTTAAGCGCGATCTACAGTGACGCCGACGATCTGGTCAAGTACTACGCAAATAGATACGGACGCCCGGACTTCATCCGGGCCACGCTCTGTAAGGCAGATCCGACAGGTTCACCCACCAATTTCGTCCTGATCCAGGACGGACGCCGCTACTTTGAGAACACCGAACGGATCGACAGGATTGAACGAATGTATATTCCCGAAAAGGAGGTTCGAGTTGACGGAATCCCGGCCGTCAGGATCTACAGAATCAGCGGCGTGCTTGCAGGCGCGCACCAGGAGGATGACACAGAGTAAGCCCGGGTTTCGGGGAGATTTTCCCGCCTTTGTCCGCTGACCGGAGAATACGGCCTGTAAGTACAAGAGAAATCGGGTCAGTCGGGGGACTTGTTCTTTCTGCCGTACTGGCACGTCGTTTGCAAAATCTCTTGAACGTCGGAAAGTGAACTGGAAGGAGGTGTGTTTGATGCGACGGAATTACTATCCCGTGTTTTTGACCCTCATTCTCGTCTTGACGGGGCAAGTTTGGGGCCAGCGCAAGATCACGCTGCCAAGCGGGACGGCGGTTCAGATCCGATTGACGGAGAGGATCAGCAGCGAAAGCTCCTGGACCGGCGACCGTTTTGACGCCGTCCTGGATCAGGATATCTCCGATAACGGGTACCTGCTGGCCCGCAGAGGCGATCCCGTCGTTGGAAAACTGGTGCGGGTGCAAAACGGCGGTCGCGATGAAGGCGACTTGATCCAGCTGACGCTGACGGAGCTCCGGTCGGGTAATCGAACGTATTCCCTTGACACGAACGACGTGATCGTCAGGACCAAGGCCGGGAAAGATCATGACGCGACCATCGTGGGCGGCAGCGCCGGGGTCGGAGCCGTCATTGGAGCGATTGCCGGCGGCCTGAAGGGAGCCATTATCGGCGCGGCTGTGGGAGCCGGCGCCGGAGCGGCCACTGTTCTGATCACCGATCAGGACAAGGTCGAGTTTGATCCCGAACAGAAGTTCAGGTTCTACCTGGACCGGGACGTCCAGATGGCGGCCATCAGCGGATCCGGAAGCGGCCAGAGCACGACCGATGACCGGTACAGTCGCGACGACCAGGATCCGGGACAGGGGAGCTACGTTGGAGAGGATGTGCGTGATGAACTGAGCGAGCTCGACCGTCAGGCCGACCACGTTTGGAGCATGGTCCAGAACGACTCCCGGTTGACTGACGCCTGGCGTGGATCGTCCGCACAATCAGAGGATACCATGCGCCTGTACCTCGCGTTCAGCAACTTCGCCAACTCGACCGGACAGCTGCAAAAGCTCGCCGAGGACTCGAGAACGGCCAATTTGCGCGGAGCCGCCCAGAGCCTGGTAAGACAGGCCGAGGAGATCGACCAGCTGATGCGCTCGGTCAACACGTTCGGACACTTGCAGGACGACTGGCGCCTGGTTCAGAACGCGCTTACCCGGCTGGCCGGCAACTACAACCTGGCCTATACGCCGGGAGGTTCCTCGAGGTATCGGACGGAGTAGTCGGGGGAATCGCGGAACCTAGGGCAAGCTCTTGTCCCAAAAGGGACCAGGCAAGACAGCCGCGGGGTGCCGTTTCCAGGTAGCCCGGGTTGGCGGCCGCAGTTCGAGGAAAGTAACCGGGGGAGGAACACTGCTTTTCAGGCCCCTTTTCAGGCGATGCGTTAGCGTCAGCAGGGCCGGCTACTGCTTATCCGGTTGTTTCAGCGAGGCACACGACATTGCGCACAGCCAGCGCGAAGGGGTTCAAGGTCCGATAGGACCGACAGGGCGCGATCTTGAGCCACAACATATTGTGGCGTGCTGAAACAACCGGATAAGCAGAGGCTGGCTACTGCACGGTCGTTTCCGCAAACAGGCCGTCCACGAAGGCTTCAGCAGAAAACGGCATCAGGTCTTCTTTCTTTTCCCCGACACCGACATACCGAATCGGTATTTTCAGCTCTTTCGCGATGGCGACCACGATTCCACCCTTGGCGGTCCCGTCGAGTTTGGTGACGATCAGCCCGGTGACTCCCGAGGCAGTCAGGAACTGCCGGGCCTGGATGAGTCCGTTCTGCCCGGTCGTGGCGTCGAGAACCAGATAGACCTCGTGAGGAGCGCCCGGAACCTCCCGGCCCGCGATCCTCCTCATCTTCTCCAGTTCCTGCATCAGGTTGGTCTTGGTGTGAAGGCGTCCGGCGGTGTCTGCTATAAGGACCTGTTTTCCCCGCGCTTTGGCCGCCGCAATCGAGTCGAACAGGACGGCCGCCGGATCGGTCCCATGCGCCTGGCGGACGATGTCGGTCTGAGTCCGCTGGCTCCAGATTTCGAGTTGCTCGACCGCCGCTGCCCGGAAAGTGTCCGAGGCGGCGATAAGCACCTCTTTTCCCTGCTGGTTGTACCGGTGCGCCAGTTTCCCGATCGTGGTGGTTTTGCCCACCCCGTTAACACCGACAACCAGGATCACGAAAGGCCGGCCCCGGCTCAGATCCTCCTCCACCCAGCCCGTGTCGCCGCCCAGGATTCTCACGAGATCCTCGCGAATCATGCGTTTGACCTTTGAAGAGGTCAGGAACTTGCTGCCTCGCGTCTCCTCGCGGATCTTCTCGATAATGCCGGTCGTCGTCTCGACGCCGAGGTCCGCGCCGATGAGAATCGTCTCCAGATCTTCCAGCTGCGCTTCCGTGATCGGACTCTCCGCTGTTCCCATCACGGCGTCGATCTTGCGGCTGATGTCCTCGGTCGTGGTCCGAAGCGCTTCTTTCAGCCTCGAAAAGTAACCAGGCCGTTCTTTATAGTTAAAAATGCTCATCTATTGACCTCTGCCGGAAGCCGGCAAACGAGTTACATATCCAGCAGAATGCTGATGTCGCGCGAGCGGTATGAGTGAGTCAAGGCGCCGAGCGAAATGAAGTCGACACCGGCTTCGGCGTAAGCCGCGACGTTGTCCTGGCGAATGCCCCCGGAGACCTCGATCTGCGCCCGGCCGTTGATGAGGGCCACCGCCTGCCTGACCTGCTCGACCGACATATTGTCCAGCAAAACAATATCTGCTTGCGCCGAAAGGGCTTCTCTCAGCTCGTTCAAGTCCCGGACTTCCACTTCGATGCGGTGAAGATGCGAGCCGGTATCCCGACAGGCCTGAATGGCTTTGGCGATCCCCCCGGCCACCGCGCTGTGGTTTTCCTTGATGAGAATGCCGTCATCCAGGCCGTGACGATGGCTGTGTCCGCCTCCGCAGCGCACGGCATATTTCTCCAGATCTCTCCAGAGGGGTGTCGTCTTTCGCGTATCCAGGATCTTGGCGCGAGTGTGCGCCACCCGGCTGACGAACTCCCGCGTCTGAGTCGCGATGCCGCACATTCTTTGGAGAATATTCAGCCCGACGCGCTCCCCCTTGAGAAGCGTTGCCGGTTCCCCGCGAATGTACCCGAGGGTCTGGTCCTTTCCGACACATTCGCCTTCTTTGAAGGCGACTTCATCTTCCACCGACCCCAGCAGGCGGAAAACGCGGACGAGGATCGGCCAGCCGGCCAGGACCAGGCTTTCCTTCGCCACGACGCGGGCGGTCGTCCCGGCAGACCGTGAATCGGCTGAGCGGAGGATGGCGTCGGTGGTGATATCCCCACGCCCCAGATCCTCCCTGAGAGCGTCATTCAATCGTTCATCCAGACTGAGAAAGTTCATTCAGTTTCTCCTGAAGCAGACGAACCTGCTGAACGGCGTCCTCCAAGCGGCGCCGGTTGTTTTCGATCACGTGCGCCGGCGCCCGCTGCACGAAGTCGGCGTTGCCCAGCCTGGCTGCAAGCTTTTCAATGTCGCCCTGCAGCCGCTTGATCTGCTTACTCAAGCGTTGTCTTTCGGCTTCGACGTCCAACGCCTCGTCCAGCACCAGGGCGAACTCGGCTAATTTCGCCACTCCATGAGCCGTTTTGGCGCCCTTTCCGTCCAGCTGCGGCACCAGCTCAATCTCCTTGAGCTGAGCCAGGTTTGCCAGCATGGTCTTCTGTTTCTGAATCAAGCCGGCCCCTTCGGAACTGGAGACCAGTCGGAGCAGGAGTCTTCGTCTCGGATCGATGTTGTTTTCAGCCCGGGCGGTGCGGATGGCAACGATCAACTCCTGCAACTGCTCCATTTGCCGGAAAGACTCGGAGTCTATCCATTCGCTTCGGCTTTCCGGGAACGCCGACACCATGATGGAAGGGCCGTCGTGGGGGCAGCGCTGCCAGATCTCCTCGGTAATGAAGGGAATGAAGGGATGGAGAAGCCGGAGCGAAGCGTCCAGGGAATAGAGGGCCACAGTGCGGGCTCTCGCCCGGGCTTCGGGGGTCTGATTGCCGGTAATGGCCGGCTTGATCAGCTCAATGTACCAGTCACAGAACTCGTGCCAGAAGAAGTGGTAGAGGTCGTTGCTCGCCTCATGAAACCGGTACTTTTCCAGGTTGTCGTTGCACTGGCGGATCAGCTGCTGGAGACGGCCGAGGATCCAGCGGTGCTCGATCTCGAGCTGGCCCGAATCCCACAATTCCTGAATCTGGGTATGTTTCACGGCCGGCGTATCGCCCAGGTTCAGCAGCAGAAAGCGGCCGGCGTTCCAGATCTTGTTGCAGAACGCTCGGTAACCGGCCATGCGGCTGATCGAGAACGGGATGTCGGTCCCGGGGACAGCCATGACCGACAGCGTGAATCTGACCGCATCGGTTCCGTATTCATCGATGATCTTGAGCGGGTCAATGATGTTTCCCCGCGACTTGGACATTTTCTGACCGTGCTCGTCTCGCACCAGGCCGTTGATGTAGACCGTCCGGAACGGGACGTCGCCCATAAATTTGAGCCCCATCATCATCATCCGGGCGACCCAGAAAAAGATGATATCGAACCCGGTCACCAGCACGCTGGTGGGGTAGTAGGTCTTCAGCTCGGGGGTCTGGTCCGGCCAGCCGAGCGTGGAGAACGGCCAGAGCGCCGAACTGAACCAGGTATCAAGAACATCGGACTCCTGCCGGAAGGCGCCCGCTCCGCACTTGGGACAGCTCTGGGGCGCCTCACGCGCCACAATCATCTCCCCGCAGGTTTCGCAGTACCAGGCGGGTATCCGGTGTCCCCACCAGAGTTGACGGCTGATGCACCAGTCGTGGATGTTGTTCATCCACTCGAAATAGACGCGAGCATAGTTTTCCGGGACGAAGCAGGTTGCCTGTTCTTCAACGGCCTTGATCGCCGGCTCGGCGAGGGGCTTGACCTTGACAAACCACTGGCGCGAAACGAGCGGCTCGATCACGGTGTCGCAACGCTGGCAGTGCCCGACATTATGCGAGTAGTTTTCGCGTTTGACGACGAGCTTCAGTTTCTCGAGGTCCGCAACCACGAGTCTTCGAGCACCCTTTCTCTCCAGGCCTGCATAAGTCCCGGCCTGAGGCGTCATGCGGGCATCTTCGCCGATGACTTTCACTATCGGGAGTTTGTGGCGCAGACCCGCCTCAAAGTCGTTCGGGTCGTGTCCGGGCGTCACTTTCACCACTCCGGTTCCGAACTCCCTTTCGACAAAGCTGTCGGCGATAACCGGAATTTCGCGGTCCATCAGCGGAAGGACCACGGTCCTGCCGACCAGGTGTTGATAGCGCTGGTCATCCGGATGGACAGCGACAGCCGTGTCTCCCAGCATGGTCTCCGGCCGCGTGGTGGCCACTACCACCGATTCATCGCTGTCTTTGACAGGATAGCGCAGGTACCAGAGGTGGCCCTGGGCAGGCTCGTAGTTCACTTCCAGGTCCGAGATGGCGGTCGAGCAGCGCGGGCACCAATTGACCAGGTACTCGCCCCGGTAGATGAGGCCCGCTTCATAGAGGCGCACAAAGACCTCTCGGACGGCCCGCGAGAGCCCTTCATCGAGCGTGAACCGCTGCCGGCTCCAATCGCAGGAGCACCCAAGCCGGCGGATCTGAGTCAGAATGTTCTTTTCGGCCTGCTCTTTCCACTCCCAAACCACGGCCTCGAACCTCTCACGGCCGAGGTCAGTGCGGCGAAGCCCTTGTCCGGCCAGCCGCCGTTCCACCACATTCTGTGTCGCTATCCCGGCATGATCGGTTCCGGGCAACCAAAGGACATCGAAACCCTTCATGCGCTTCCAGCGGACCAGGACATCATGGAGCGTGATGTTCAAGGCGTGTCCCATATGCAGGGAGCCGGTGACATTCGGAGGGGGAAGCACGATCGAGTAGCGGGGTTTGGTCGAGTCCAGATTGGCCCGGAAGTAACCGCGCTGTTCCCACACGGGATACCACTTCGACTCCACTTCACCTGGTTCATACGCCTTGGCTAATTGGTTCTCCACAAGTTTTTCCTCGAACTCTGATGCGCCTGAGCAAGCAGTTCCGGCACCACACAGGACGGCTCGGACTCATTTGACACAAGCCGTCGCGCTGAGTGCGCAGGTCTGTGAAACTGACCCAGGTCGGCGCTCGGTGCGCGGTACTATAGCTGCCGTGGAAACAGTCCCAAAAGAGTGGATTATAGCAGACTGCCGGCCGGGCTATGGCTGTGCGGAAAGGTCCTGCAGTACCTCAGACAGGATTCGCCGGATTTCGCCGGGCAGTCTTTCCATGACCTTGCCTACTACCTGGTCGATCTCCTCCTGCCGAAGCACGAGTGCCGGCGCTGTCCTGGCTTCCGGTGGAAGCGGTGTAGGGGTGGCAGCAGTCTCTGTTACCGGCTCAGCCTGGGCCGCCCGGTTCTCCAGCTCGGAGAGAGCTTCAGCTTTGATGAAAGAAGGGGCCGGACGACACTGCTGAGTGGTGAGGGTAAATAGCGGTTTCTGGTTCACTGTTCCCGTCTCTTTCTTGGCGGTTGGTCCGGAATTCCGCTCCGGCGCCCTGCCGGGGCCATCCTGCAAGTCCTGCCTCTGTGACACAGCCCGAGCCGATCGCTGGATCAGCTCGTTGACAAGAGCAAGCAACTGCGATGTCGCAAACGGTTTCGTCAAATAGCTGTGATAACCTACGCTCTCGGCTCGCCGTGTGTCAAACGGCTCAAACGTCCCCGCTAAAAGGATCACCGGGACATGGCCCGTTTTCGGGTTTGCCTTCAGCTCCCGGCACAGCTCGTACCCGTCGATGCCAGGGAGGAAAATATCGGCCAGCAGTACATCAACCGGGCCGGTGCGCAGGTAACCGAGAGCCTCCTCCCCGCTCGGGAAGCAATGCAGCTCACAGTTCTCGCCCGCAAATGACAACTCGACGACCTTTCGGATGGTCGGGCTGTCGTCGGCCAGAACCACGTGAGGCATATTGTGCGTACTCTTCAGGGTCTCGTCCCCGCCGGTTTCAGGCCAGCCGAGCTCGAAGCAGACGGAATAGCGGCTCCGGGGCTCGCCTGACCGGAAGCAGGCGGCGCTGGATTGGCCTGTTGGTTCTTGCGTTCCTCGGCGCGGCGCCGAGCCACCTCGTACGGGTCCTCACCGCCGGCAAACGTCGCCCAGACGGAACGCAAGGGATCCAGGATCGAAAAGCCTTCCTCCCGCCGGTTGGCCTGATTGCGCGCCGCCGCGGCTTCGTTGACCGGAGGCACCGGCTTCTCCAACAGGATCAGCTTCTCCCTTGCCTCGCCCGCAAACTCGCTGAAGGGATATTCGCTCGCAACTCGCGAGTAATAGACCGACGCTTCTTCTATCCGGCCCATGTTCTCAAGGGAAAGCCCCAGGTTGTACAAAGCCTGATCGCCTCGGCTGAAGTCCGGGTAATTGGAGATGACTTCCTTGTACCGGCTCTCCGAGGCCATGTAGTTCTTTCGCCCCAGGTAGAAATTGGCGACATCGTGGATGCTCGCGGCCCTGTTCTCCTGCACGTCGCGAAGGAACTCTCTGGCCGTCGGCGCCAGCTCGCTGTCCGGGTAGTTCTCCAGAAACTTCTTGAACTCCACCTCGGCTTTGCGGGCGTAAGTAGGATCGCGGTCAGACGGTTTCATCAGCTTCACGTTGATGGCTGCGATCTTCAGCTGAGCGTCATCAGCCATTTCGTGATTCGGATAGAAGATGATGAAATCTTTGTATTGAGCTTCGGCCTGCAACCAGTTCTCGGTCCCGCCTTCCTTGTAGTAGGAATCGGCGATTGCCAGGAAGGCGGCTGGGGTGTATTCGCTGTCAGGATACGTGTTTATCAGCGTCTGAAACGAAAGCCGGGCCTTGATGTAGTAACTCTTCTCGAAGAACTTCATCCCATTTTCGTACAGCGTCTTGTCCGGGGAAACCGCGCTCTGCTGCAGGTCGGCACTCTTCTGACCGCAGGCGGAGAACAGCACGACTGCCAGAGGCAACGTGCTGAACCTAATCAAAAAGTGCATCATTATGCTTAAACTCCCTCACGGCCTGGGCTCTGTGCTCAAGCACCCGGTGCCGAGGCACGCGAGCTCACGGCTCTGATCTCGTCTGCAGACTGCTGCATCTGCCTGAAAGTCTCGCGGGGGTCGGGAGCGTGAAAAATCGCCGATCCGGCAACGATAACATCTACGCCGCTTTTGACAGCGGCCGCCGTGTTGTCCGGGCCGATCCCCCCATCGATCTCAATCTGGAGCTGCAGACCCTGAGACCGTATGAGATCCCTCAATTTTCGCACTTTTTCGAAGCTGGTGGAAATGAATTTTTGTCCCCCGAATCCCGGATTGACGGACATGATCAGCACGTGATGGCACAGGAACAGGGTCTCTTCCAGCACCGATACGGGCGTGTGAGGGTTCAAGGCTACCCCCGGTTTGACTCCCTGCTCGCCCAGTCGTGTCAACAGCCGGTTCAGATGAACGGCGCTCTCGTAATGCACGGTCAGCCAATCGGCGCCCGCCTCGACGAAAGCCTCCGCCATGTGGTCCGGGTTGGAAATCATGAGGTGCACATCGAGCGGCAGCCGGGTCACCTTCTTGATCGACTTCAGCACCGGTATTCCGAAGGTAATGTTCGGGACGAAATGCCCGTCCATGACATCGAAATGCAGAACCTGGGCGCCCGCCTCTTCCATCTGTCGGATATCAGGAAGGAGGTTGGCGAAATTGGCGGAAAGCAGCGACGGTGCAATAACCGGCCTCAACGCGCCACCTCCAGGCTGATCGGATCCTCGCGGGTCACCATGTATCCCGGTTCCGGGTATTGTTTAACCACGACCCCCTTATCCGCATTTTGATACTCACGGTAGACGGGTGGCCGGACCTTCAGATTGTTGGCTTCCAGAAACGCCATCACCACGGCGATATTCTGCCCCATCAGGTCCGGCATGATGAAGCGAGTTGAGCGTGGCGCGTTCACCAGCACATCGATCTTCTGGCTCAGCACTTCCCGGGACTGAGGCGTCGGATACTGCCGTACCACCCCGTCCTGTCCGGCGTTGTCCAGGCTGATCGTGCTCACATTTCCCAGCTCGTAACCGGACTGCAGCACCATGAGCTGCGCCGATCGCATGCTTGACCCGATCAGATCAGGTATCGGGTTTCGACGTACACCCAGGCTGACAACCACCTGAACAGCACGGTTGGCCTTGATCCGACCGCCCGCCGGCGGCAGCTGGGAAACCACTTTCCCCGCTCCGACACTGGCGTCGTACCGCTCTCCGTTCACTTCCAGGACCAATTCGAGGTTCGCCAGGCTCTTTTTCGCCTGGTCGACCGTCTGCCCGACCAGCGAAGGCACCTGGACCTCGTCGCCCCGCACGGCGACACGGATACCAACCACGGCGCTCAGAATGCCGACAGTAATCAGTATCGCGATCAGGAGAAAGGACTTGCCAACCGTAAGGAATCGGCTTGGGCCCTGCGCCTCGGGTGGACTCTTCCATTCCGGCATGCTTCGAAACCCGTTCCTTCTCGCGGCCGGCACGGCCGCCACCGACAACCGGCGTAATCTAGCACACCGGTCTCAGCTATGTATAGCCAAGGATACTTGAAATCTTGAAGACGTGAGCTTTCAGCGATCAGCGATCAGCGATAGTGTGGACGTAAGAGGACCGCTCCAGGTTCATCCGCCAGGAATTCCTCCACGACCCCTTCGTTCTCCTCCGGTTCAGTCGAACAGGTGGAATACACCAGCCGGCCTCCCGGAGCGACAACCCGGAAGCCGTTGCGGAGGATCGCGAGCTGCCGGCTGTGAAAACGGGACAAATGAGACGGCTGAATCTTCCAGCGGATGTCCGGATTCGACCGTAAAGTGCCCAAACCCGTGCACGGGACATCAACGAGCACCAGATCGAAGGCCGGCTTGAACGGCGCCTGTTGCGTCAGATCGGCAATCGAGTAGGACAAGCCGGTCACGTCCAGCAACCCCGCTCGTTTCCTCATTTCACGGAGACGTAAAACGCTGACGTCGGCACAGTGAACAGAGGCCCTTCCCCCGCTTCGCCAGGCGAGGACAAAGGCTTTCCCGCCCGGGGCGGCACAAAGGTCGCCTATACGCGTCACTGCTGCCAGGTCGGGCCACTGAGCGATCTCCTGGCTGGCCGCGTCCATGAAAAAGCAGTACCCGCTTTTGTAAATCGCGTGCTCGGAAAACGCCGGATGCCGAACGATCAGGCTGTCCGGAAGGCCTCCAAAAGGCTCATGCTCGATCCCGTTTTCAACCAGAAGCTTTCGAAAAGCTTCGATGTCCGTCTTGAAGCGGTTCACCCAGACCAGCGGCAGAGGACTTAAGTTGTTCCTTCTCAGCAAATTTACTGCCGACTCCAGCCCAAACCGGTCCAGGTAACGGGACACCAGCCACTCCGGGTGACTGTATCGAACCGCCAGCGCCTGCGGTGAGTCACCGGGCGGGAGTCCGGGTCGCTGGCGGCAAAAACCGCGCAGGATCGCGTTGACAAAAGACGCGGCCGACGCTTTTCGGAACCTGCGGGCCAGATCGACGGCCTGGTGTACGGCCGCGTGATCCGGGGTGCGCAGAAACTCGATTTCATAGAGACCCAGGCGGAGGATCCAGAGAACGACCGTATCGATCCGTGGCAGCTCCCTTCCAGCCAGACAGCGGATGTAAAAATCCAGTCGGCCTCGGTTCCTCAAAACGCCATAGCTCAGCTCGGTGGCCAGGCGGCGATCAAGCGGGCTCAGGGCCCGAAAGGGAGCAAAGGAAGCCAGCTGATCGAGACGGGCGCCCCGAGTCGCGATGCGCTGCAAAAATTCGACGGCTACCGCCCGTGCGTTTGTGGCCAAGAAGAACCTGCCCGATTATTCGAAGCGCTCCCCCACTTTCAGCTTCAGCCCGTTGGCGACATCGAAAGCAGGGTTACGATTGCGTCCGGGCAGCTGCAGCTCGGTAAGAAGCAGCGTCGTCGACGCTCCGCACTGAACCGTGATTCCCGGACGATCGATCCTCACGATCTGGCCGGGATTCGCAGCTGCCGTGGCCGGCCCTGGAACCGAGCTTCGCCAGATCTTTACTACCTGCCCCCGCAGCGTCGCTCGGACGATGGGCCAGGGATTGAAGGCCCGGATCTGGTTATGAATCGACAAAGCGGGCTTTGCCCAGTCCACAGCGGCCTGTTCTTTGCCGATCCGAGGCGCCAATGAAGCCAGGCAATCGTCCTGCGGGTACGGAACGAGCGCGCCCGACACGTACCTCGGGATGGTATCGACCAGCAGTTCCGCCCCCTGTCTGGCCAGGACGACCTCGAGCTCCCCCGTCGTGATGTTCGCATCAATAGGGATGGCCCGCTGGCTCAGGATGTCCCCGGTGTCCATCCCTTCATCGATCTTCATGATGGTCGTGCCGGTCTCGCTTTCTCCATTCAGGATCGCGTGCGCGATAGGCGCCGCGCCGCGGTACCTGGGCAGCAGGGAGCCATGGATGTTCAGGGTCCCCAGGCGGGGGTACTGGAAAAAATCGGCGGGAAGAATCTGCCCGAAGGCCACGACCACCATCAATTCCGGGTCGAGCCGGCGCAGCAGTTCGTAGATCTGAGGATCACGTCTGAGCCTTTGCGGCTGAAACACGGGTATCCCGGCCTGTTCGGCGACGACCTTGACCGGAGGCGGGGTGAGCCGCAAGCCTCTACCAGCCGGACGATCAGGCTGGGTGATAACGGCCCGGACATCATAGTGGATCTCTCCGCTTTCGGAGAGCAGGGCTTGAAGCGAGGGAACGGCGAAATCGGGAGTGCCCAGGAAGACGACCCGCATCACCATTCTCCGGCCTTCACCAGCTTGCGGATCTTGCGCTTGATCAGGTCTCTTCGGAACACCGAAATACGGTCGAGGTACAGGAGGCCGTTGACATGATCGATCTCGTGGCAGAAAGCGCGCGCCAGTAATCCCTCCCCGTATTTCTCACACGAGTTACCCTCAAGATCCTGTCCGATCACCCTGACTTTAAAGGGACGTTCCACCATGGCGGTGAACTCAGGAATGCTCAGACACCCTTCCTCTTCTCGCTGAACACCTTCCTGGAAGACGATTTCCGGGTTCGCCATGATGATCTGCCGGCCTTCTTCCTGGCCGCCCGTTATGTCGATCACGATCAGGCGAAGATCGACGCCGATCTGATTCGCGGCGAGGCCGACACCCGGCGCCGCATACATCGTCTCCAACATGTCCGTCACTAGCGTTCGCAGCTCCCCGTCGAACTTCGCTACAGGAGCACACACTTTCTCCAGCTCAGGGGCGCCGAGCTTCAGGATTGGCCTTATCATCGCTTCCTTTGCCAAACGATCACGCCGATGGGACGAAACAATGCGCGCCATTCGCGGGATCCGTCGGCCCTAACCCTTTTCTTTTCCATAGATGCCGTTCGGGCTCTCAAAGATTCCGGATCTGCTCGCGGAAAGCTTCCAGGTTGGCCCGCATCTCCCCCAGCGTGTCGCCCCCAAACTTCTCCTGAAAAGCCTGAGCCAGGATGATGGCAACCATGGCTTCGCCAATAACGCCGGCAGCAGGGACGACGCAGGTATCGGAGCGTTCGTACTGGGCTTTGAACGGCTCTTTGGTTTCAATGTCGACCGACATCAAAGCCCGGCGCACGGTGGGGATCGGCTTCAGGATTCCGCGGACAACGATCTCCTCGCCGTTAGACATGCCGCCTTCGAGCCCGCCGGCGCGGTTCGTTCGCCTGTAAAACTCGCGTTTCTCGGCGTTGTACAGGATCTCGTCGTGGTACTCGCTTCCGTAAGGGTCCGACTCCAGCCCGCTTCCCACCTCCACGGCCTTAACGGCATTGATCGACATGACGGCCTGGGCCAGGCGGCCATCAAGCCGGCGGTCCCAGTGGACGTAGCTTCCCAATCCTACTGGTACTCCGATCGCCCGGACCTCGAACTCACCGCCGATTGTGTCGCCCTGTTCTATCGCCTGGTCGACCGCCGCTTTCATGGCTTCGTTTAATCCAGCGTCCGCGCAACGCATCTCCGAAGCTTCGATCTGGGGGACGCTTTGGACGCTAACTCTCCCCAATTGCTCAGTGGATATGCGGACATCTTTGATGGCGATCGTATGGCTGTAAATCTGCACCCCGAGCTCGCGCAGCAGGAGCCGGCAGAATCCGCCCACCGCCACTCGCGAGGCTGTCTCGCGGGCGCTCGAGCGCTCGAGCACGTTCCGCATGTCCTGGAACTGGTACTTGAGGCCGCCGGGCAGATCGGCATGTCCCGGTCGGGGACGCGTGACCTGCCGTTTCTCGGACCCTGCTGCGTCGGGTTCGGGGGACATGATCGCGGTCCAGTTTTCCCAGTCCCGGTTCCATATGACAAAGGCGATGGGCGACCCGATCGTAAATCCGTGGCGCACCCCGGACACGATCTCGATCTGGTCGCTCTCGATCTTCATCCGTGCGCCGCGTCCATAGCCTGACATCCGCCTCTTGAGATCGGCGTTGATCACGCTTGCATCCACCGGAACGTGTGCCGGAAGGCCTTCCAGGATCGAGATCAAGCCCCTTCCATGGGATTCTCCCGAGGTCAGGAACCTAAGCATTCGTTACCCCTCCGTCGCCGGAAACCTTTCTTCCGCAAGGCGCATTCTCTGGTAAAATTCCTCTTGAGCCAACAGTATTGGTCTCATCGCCGAAGGAACTCAACGTGTTAGTGTAACACCCGGCGTCGACGATTGACGATTGCGAAGTGGCGGCCGGCCATGATTCGCCGTCAACGCAGTCATCGTTCATCGATCTGATGGAGCATGAAGCTTGCTACTGAACGCGATCTCCGAGGTCCAGGATTTTACCCTCCTCTCTAGCCGAGCGCTCGCCAATCTCTTCAGGAAACCGCGATACGTCCAAGACACCCTGATGCAGATGGACATCATCGGCGTCGGGTCGCTTCTCATCATCCTGCTGACCGGTTTCTTTACCGGCGGAGTTCTGGCACTTCAGTCTTCGAAGTCTCTTAAGGCTTTTGGCGCCGTCCATCTGACAGGTCAGCTGGTCTCACTCTCCCTCATCAAAGAGCTGGGACCCGTCCTGACCGCGCTCATGATTGCCGGACGCGTGGGATCGGGAATTGCATCGGAGCTCGGGTCCATGGTCGTCACCGAGCAGATTGACGCCATGAGGGCATTGGGGACAGACCCGACCAAGAAGCTGGTGACGCCCCGAATGATCGCCTGCACCACCATGATGCCCTTACTGACCGTCGTGGCGGATCTGCTTGGTCTGGTGGGGGGCTGGCTCGTGTCGCTATACTCTCTGAAGCTGAACAGCTCGCTCTACTGGAGCACGGCCCTGCGCTCACTCGACTACAACAACGCGTTGGAAGGTCTGGTCAAACCGGTGGTCTTCGGTTTCATCGTCGGGATGGTCGGCTGCTACTTCGGGCTGCGAACCACGGGCGGGACGAGAGGCGTCGGGCAAAGCACCACCCAGTCGGTGGTCACCGCCTCCATTCTGGTCATCGTCGCTGACTTCTTCCTGAGCAAGATCATCCTGGAGCTTCAATATTGAGCGCCATTCGGTTTGAGAACGTCAGCAAGAGCTTTGACGACCAGGTTGTGCTGAAGGACTTCAATCTGGAGGTACGAAAGGCGGAGACCAAAATCGTCCTGGGCGGGAGCGGATCGGGAAAGAGCACCATCCTCAAACTGGTGCTGGGACTGGTCAAGCCTGACCAGGGACGAGTCTGGGTCAATGACCAGGACATCACGGATTTAAGTGAAGACGAGCTCATGGGTATCCGCAAGCAGATCGGGATGGTCTTCCAGGAGGGTGCCCTTTTTGATTCAATCACCGTTGGAGAAAACGTCGCTTATCCACTTCGCGAGCAGAAGCAGCAGTCGAACGACGAAATAGAATCGGCCGTCAGACGGCTGCTTGGCTTTGTCGGCCTCGCCCACGCTTATGACAAGATGCCTTCTGAACTATCGGGCGGCATGCGCCGACGCGTAGCCATTGCCCGAGCAGTCGTCCACCGGCCGAGTATCGTACTTTACGATGAGCCTACAGCCGGGCTAGACCCGATCACGAGCCGGACGATCTGCGACCTGGTGATCGCACTGCGCGACCTGGAGGGCGTCTCTTCGATTTTCGTGACACACGATCTGTCGGCCGCGATGACCCTGGCAAGCGAAATGGCGCTGCGCGATGCGTCGGGAGAAGTCACTTTTCGCTCCGAAGACAGTGACTTCTGCCTCGCAAACACCCGCTTCGTTATCCTGAAGGACGGGCGGATTATCTTTGAAGGTACCGACGAGTCGCTCGACAGAGCCGAAGATGAGTATGTGCGCGAGTTCCTGACATAGGAAGATTTGAGAGGAAGCCGAAATGGATTCGAAAGGTAAGACGAGTTTTTCCGAATTGAAGGTCGGAATTTTCGTCCTGGTCGCCTGCACTATACTGGCTGTTGCCATATTTACGATCGGAACTCAGGTCGGCCTTTTGGAGGAGACCTTTGTCGCCAAGACTTACCTGAACACAGTGTCCGGTTTGAAACCGGGTGACGTGGTTCTTCTCGGCGGCGTGGAAGTCGGGAACGTGACGTCGGTGAACATTACCCAGCCGGGACAAATGCCGCGAACGCCGACCAACGAGCTCAATACCAGACTGATCACCGAAGGCCAGCAGCAAATCCAACAGCTACGAATCCAAAGCAACGATCTCAATCAGAAGCTGCTCAAGCTCCGAGTCGATTACAACAATGCCCTGGCCGCGCACGGTCCAGAAGCCACCGCCACGGAACGGCTCAAGAGCCAGCTCGAGCGGGCCGAAGACCAGGCCAATTCGGTGGACCGGCAGATCGCCAACCTGCAGGACGATATCGAAGACGCACGCGCCAACATGCAGAACATCGAGGTTTACCTGCAGATTCTGACCGAATACCGGGACTGGATCCGAGCTGACAGTAACATCTCCCTGGGCTCTGTCGGCCTGCTCGGAGACAAGTACATCGAGATCTCGCTCGGACGCACTTCCCAACCGCCTCTGGTCTTGAAGGAGAAGGGAAAAGGCTGGTTCGGCACCGAAACACGAGAGGTCGTCCTCATCACCGGAACCCGCCAGGCCGGGTTTCAGGAATTGATGACCGGGGCGAACGACATCCTCGCGAATTTCAAAACGCTGTCCGACAAGCTCCAGGAGATCATGGGCCAGTTCGAGGAGGGCCAGGGCTCGGTCGGTCGATTCTTCACTGATCCCTCCTTCTACAACAACCTGAATGCCGCCGTGGTGGGCGCGCGCCAGGCGGTCGAAGAGGCTTCCACCATGATGGAGAACATCACCCAGGGCCCGGGCACGGTTCCCCGTCTGATTCAGGAACGCGAGCTGTACGATAAGATCACCAGCGCCACCGATCGACTCGAGAAGATCATCGCCCGTGTCGAAAGCGGCGAAGGCACGATCGGTCAACTGCTCACTGACAAAGGGCTATACACCAAAACCGACGCGGTCATGGAAAATGTCCAAGGCATTACCGGCCGGATTGAAAACGGCCAGGGCACGCTCGGCAAGCTCAGCACCGATGAGAAGCTCTACGACGACCTGAGAGTCTCAGTCGCCAAGCTGAATGCCTTCATGGCCGACATGGACGAGGGAAAGGGAACGCTGGGGAAGCTGGCGAAGGACCCGGAGCTTTACCAGAACGTGAACAAGCTGTCTTCCGAAATGGTGAAGCTGCTTTACGATTTCCGGCAGAATCCGAAGAAGTTCTTGACGATAAAATTCGAGATCTTCTAACCTGACGGTTCCGGATCGGTTCGCAAGCGGGAGAGGGGACAACCAGACGCATGATATCGGACAAGATCGGACTGGGCGCACAGGTCATTTTGCGGGCCATCGTCCGCGCCCTGGGCTTTTTTCACGTCAAACCGAACCATCTGACGATGCTCGGCTTCATCATGAGCATCGTGACCGCTTATGTCTTCACGCTGGGGAGATTCCGGCTGGCCGGCGTCCTGCTGATCATCACCGGCCTTTTCGACATGGTTGACGGCATGGTCGCCAGGACCATGAACCGCGTCACGCCCTTCGGCGCCTTCTTTGACTCGATCATGGACCGGTATTCCGACCTGATCCTCTACCTGGGTCTGATTATCTACTACGGCGGACAGGATCGGATGAACTACGTCGTGCTGGTGGGAGTCGTGATGATGGGATCCGTCCTGACAAGCTACGCGCGAGCCCGGGCCGAATGCCTCATCCCCAAATGCAAGGTGGGGTTCCTGGAACGACCCGAACGGATCGTCCTGCTCATCATCGGCTCGTTTTACTTCATGGACCCGGTCTTGTGGGTCATAGCCGTCCTCTCCAACTGGACGGTGGTCCACCGGATCCTCTATACGCGGTCGCAAATACGGGCAAGAGAGAAAGCCGCCCAGAGCACGACCGAGGTACCACGCATAACCCAAGCGCAGTAACTGATCCTCCGGCCAGGCTCGGAAGCGTCACAGTGCAGCAAGCGGAGCGTTTTTTGCGGAGCGCTCGCGTATGTGCCGTCACGAGGTTCTCGTTCGTGGATACCACACACCCGACGCGCTCCGCAAAAAACGCTCCGCTTACGGCTCTGTTGGAGGGTTGGATCAGAGAGATGTTCGATTACTGCCCCACGATCTTCACGTCCTTGGCCAGTTTGATCTGAAACAACGAATCGGGCACCTGGGCGTTGAGCTGGATCGCGTCGAAATCGATAAGCAGGTAGTCCTTGGTTGGTTCTACCAGCTTCTGGCGAATCGGCACATTCATCTGATTGTCGACCCAGAGCACGATTTGCGGGAAAAAGGCTGAAACCCTCTCCGATTTCGGGGTCAGCTCCAGGATGTGACACTCGTGCCCACGAACTGTTTCCTTACCTGCAAGGCGGATGGCGTAGGCGTTCTTCAGCGCGTCCTTGTTCGATCCAAAACCGAGGAGCAGGAATTCCGCCTTGTCTTTGTTCTGCCCCAGATTGTATTGCTGCGCCTGTTTGATCCGCGGCTGGTAAAAGACCACTTTCCCGTCGCTAATGACGAGCGAGTTTTTCTGCGGCTGAACGATATCCTTCCGGAGGTAAACCTTGCCGTTTTTCTTGAGAAAATAGAACCGACCCGACTCCCCCTTGTCAAACTCCTCCAGGATATCGGTCCACTTCTTCTGAGAGATCTGGCAGGCCATGGAGCGCAGGACTGCTCCTCTCTGATCCATTCGCGACAGGATCTGCTCAAGCGAGGGAGACTGGGCGAAGCCGCAAGGAAAAAGGAAGAGCAATCCGAGCAGCGGGACGAGAAAGGAACCGAAGCGCATTATCATGCTTGTTCAGAGTGTGAGTGTCTCGATTGGTTGCAGGCCCCGGCATACGGGAATTTGATGCACGGCCTGGAAGAGGCGGAATCCACCGCCGCAAGGCGTGCGGTTAAACGGACAGGCGCAAGCTTACCGGCCGGTCCTTCTCCTCTGGCCGGTCCTTCTCCTCGTCGAGCTTCTTGCGGTCCCCCTCGCTGTAAAAGGGGGGCCTGGCAAAGAAGTCACGCGGTGTCAGGAAGATAAAGGCCAGGATCAAGGCGCACAGCACGTCGTACTGCCAGGTACCGCGCGCGTAGGTCCAAAAAACGACCCGTCCAAGGGCCTTGAGCGCCTTCGTCATGACTAGACTCGCTTTTGCTCCATCGCGTAGAACAGATTCTGGACCCGATTCAGGATTTTGCCGTCGCGCATCTCGACGATACGGCTGGCCGTGGATGCGGCCTCCGGATCATGTGTGATCATGACGATGGTTTGCCCGTACTTGACGTTCAATTCCTGGAGCATCTGAAGGACCATCTGCGAATTGTCGGTATCCAGATTGCCGGTCGGTTCGTCGGCCAGGAGTATGGCGGGTCGGCTGACCACCGAACGGGCGATGGCAACCCGCTGCTGCTCGCCGCCTGACAGCTCCGACGGCTTGTGGTGCATCTTGTCCGCAATACCGAGCAGACCCAGGATCTCCCGGGTGGTCTGGTGGTTGCGGAAATGCCCGTTCCCCTGAATCTCGCGCGCCAGCTCTATGTTGTCAAGGGCCGTCAGCGTCGGGAGCAGATTGAATCGCTGGAAAACAAACCCCATTTTGCGCCGCCGGAGCTCAGTTCTCTCGGCGTCGCTGATCGAGCTGATGTCCACGCCCTCTATGAAAATCCGCCCCGAAGTGGGACGGAGAAGACCGCCGACCACGTGCAGCAACGTCGACTTGCCGCAGCCGCTCGGCCCCATGATCGCCAGAAACTCCCCGGCTCTGACCGTCAGACTCACACCGCGCAAGGCCGGGACTTCCACTTTGCCCACGCGATAGACCATGCGAACATCTTCAATGACAACCGGGTCTTTCTTCTGGACGATATCCACTGTCTTACTCATAGCCAAGCGCTTTAACCGGGTCAAGCTGAGCGGCTTTGAGGGCCGGATAAAGCGCTCCCAAAATGCCTCCGGACAGCGCCATTAAGGCCGCGATCACTCTCCAGCTCGTCGTGATATTGACCGGCATGCTGGGAAACGCGGTCAGAATGAGTTTAATCGCTACCGAGGCTAAAACAAAACCTAAAACTACACCTACCACACAGATAAGGAGGGATTCCCTGAGAATCAACTGGACAATGTATGACTTAGAAGCCCCCAGGGACTTTAGAATGCCGATCTCCCGCGTCCTTTCCGTAATGGTAGTGTACATTGCCAGCAGGATAATCAGAAAGCTCACCGCTACGGAAATAGCCACCACAGCCGCCACGAATTGCTTGAAGACAGGCGTGTTCGCGGTCATGATCTCCTGCAAATCCGCAGTCCGCGTAATAGTATAATCCTTGAACCGCGCCTTCAGGCGCTGATAAACCAGGTCCAGCGAGTTTTTTTCAGCCGCGCGGATAAAGAATGTCGTTACTTTGTCGGGAGTTCCGTTCAACTCCTGAAGCGTCGCGAGCGGCATCATCACCCGCGAGGCCGTGCCTTCCTGGTAAATCCCGACGACGTTAAACGAATGATTCAGGAGCTCCACGCGGTCTCCGACCTTCAGGTTTTTGGACCTCGCGTAGTTGGTGTCGATGATCACCTCGCCGGCTGCTTGGAAGTGCCGTCCACTCACGAACCGGAGCGTGTCGTTGACCCGGGCAAAGCTCTCCTTGTCGATTCCGTAGACCAGGTGGAACTTGTCTCCAACGAACTTCGCCAGCACCGGTGTGGCTTCCTGCACTCCTTCTACTTTCTGGATCACTTCCCTGAGACGGACCGGCAGGGTCCCACTGTTCAAAGCAAAGAAGAAGGAGGCATTCGGCGGCTGCAACATGAAATCGCCGCCAATCCGCCGCATTCGCTCCGCCGCGTCGGTCAGCTGGCCGTACGAAAGGCCCACACTGACCAGGATGAGGACTACTCCCAGGGAAATGGCCAGAATGCTCACCACGGTTCTGGTCGGCCGTTGAAAAAGATTCGAGCAAATCAGCTTGAGCATGTGACTCCTAGCCCCCTGGGAGCGCAAGTAACCTGCTTGCACCAGGATCTGCAGACAAGACGCTCGGGCTTCCAGGGCGCCTACCCAAAACACGCGCCGTCAGTCGGACATCGGTCAGTGACTTTCCTTCTCCTGCACCACGACTAATTCGGCGCCGGGCGGGCGCGCGATGTCGAAGCGCTCCTCCTTGACCGCCCGATTCACTTCCAACCCTTCGGGGTCAAGATTCAAATCGATACGGTAGTGTTCCCTGACACGGCTCATATCCACGCCGGTACTGACGAAAAAACCGGCCTCATCGACCGGTGCGCTGTATAGTACGCTACTGACAGGAACTCCACAATCATAATACTGCTGGCGTGCGAGCCGCATGGCACTCCGCTCGATCCAGATCTTGCGCTCCAGGCAGAACCGGGCCGATGCGGATGCACGCCCGAGGACGCTCACCACGTAGTACTTGAAGGACGGATCCTGATCCTCTTCGAGAAATACCACAGACAGCGTACCCGGCGCAGGAACCGGCTCGATGATCAGGGCGTTCAAAAGGTGCTGCGGGCGGACGTTAAACAGGGGCTGATCTTCGTCCAACCGGATATCCGTTCGCCCCGTCAGATACTTGTTGTCCCGCGGCGCCCAGATCTGGAAGACTCCGTTGCGGCTGGCCATGGCCACCAGCGTGGAATTGGTCAGCGGGTTGAGAATATTGACGTATATCGACGAGGGCCACTTGGCGGCCAGGTACCCCCTGGCCCTCGGATATTTCTCAATGAAGCCGAGCTCGGCGGATCCGCCATGAAACTGCACCTCGAATTTCGAAGCGACGATCGACTCAACCTTGGCGTAACGCTCGTTGATCAGCGTCACCAGCTCGTCCAGAGTCGCCGTCCTGGCCTGTTCGTACGCCGGCGGAATCTGAATCTTCTTCTTGTCCTTGATCACAGAGCTGCACCCCTCGCAGCCGAAAAGCAAGAACAATGCCAAGGTGAGCGCGGCCCATACCGATGTCCTTCCCTGCCTCATATGAGATCTTCCTGCCTCGGTGTTCTTTTCGTCCGTAGCCGAACCAGAACGATCGTAAGCACGACGGCGACCAGAACCGCAAACAGGACGATGCCCACGAACCTCAGGTTGTGCTCCAGAAAATACCTCGCGGATTCACCATAAAGAACCGCGAGTGCGCCCCACATAAGGTACCTGACGCTCCGACCCAAAAACACAGCCAGGATAAACTTTTGATATGGCACTCCGAACATGCCTGCCCAAAGGACGAAAATCTTAAAAGGCGTGGGCGGAGGCAGAATCGAAGGTACGAGTATACTCCACAGGCCCCATCGTTCGTAGGCTTCCTGCAGCTCCTGCTTGCGCTTCTCACTGAGCCGCTTCCGGATAAAACGGCCGCCCCGACGGCCGACCGTAAAGAGCAGGATACACCCGGTCACGGATCCGAGAATCGTCATGCTCGCGTAATACAGCATCTTCTCCCAGTTCTGCCCGGTCGAGAGGATCACCAGAAGGACATCGTTCCCTTCCGGAATCGACAGGAAGGAAGAATCCGCGACGGCAATAAGAAAAAGCCCCGGCCCTCCGAGAGCCAGGGCGAATGAATACAGACAAGAGGCTAAGGTCTTGAGGTAAGAGTAGACTCCGTCCTGTAACGCCAAAAACATTTCCCGCCCGCCCAGAAAAGGTTCTATGCTAGCACAAACCTGGCCGGGCTGGCTTGCAGTAGCTGCAACGAATCCCGGCGTTTAAAGAGCCGCGGTCTCTGTGTTATCGGGCTTTTTCAGTGCGCCGTGGTGCGCTATCGGTTGATTAAAGTATAGTTCTGGATCGAGCGTGTTGAAGGACGAGGCGAGAACAAAAGAAGAAATTTGCGGCCTGGTGGAGTTGTATTCCAGCCGGGTCCTGGCCACCCGACACCGGCAGGTGCCGCTGCGAGGCCGGAAGTGTCGCGCCGCCGTGATGCGTACCCTCCTCGGGTACGAGGTGAAAGCCGGCAGGAAGAGGATCACCTGCCCGGACGCCGTCACCGCGCGCTACCTGAGAGCTTTCGCTGAGACCGGCCTCGCAGCCGTCCGCATCCCGTACGATCCGACAGTCACCCGAGGGATGGTCAGCGAGGTGGAATCGGCGCTCGAAAGAATCCGCGAGGCTGCAGGAATGGCGCCGGGCAGCTGCCGCAAAGCCTACCGGTGGCTCCGAGACAGGCTGCTCAAAGCCGAGCAGGAACAGCTGACCGGAACTCTGATCAGTCGGCGATCTCCCTGACCTTTCTGCGACGGACCTGCACCAGGTTGGACGGCGGGACCTTGACCAGCGCATTGCGGAACCGCTCCATCAGCAGATCCTCCTCCACGCCGAAATGCTGGCGCACGAAGTCAAGCAACTGGTCTACCTCACGCTGCATGGCCTCCATTTTGTCGCGCATGTTCAGGACGACTTCCACACCGGCAAGATTGACACCCAGCTCGCGCGTGAGGTTCGTGATCAGATCCAGGCGGTTCAGGTCGGACTCTGTATACAGTCTCGTGTTGCCTTCACTCCGCGACGGTTTGAGCAAACCTTGCCGTTCGTACATTCTGAGAGTCTGCGGATGGATCCCGTACATTTCGGCCACAGCGCTTATCGTGTAGAAGGCTTTCTTCCTCGGCATTGTCGAAGTACTCCTTAGTTCTCAAACCTTCAGCTCTGCTCGCGGATCTTCCGGATTGAGCCGGGCGAACTCCCTCAAAATCTCCTTCGACCGCTCGTCACGGATCTTGGGCAACACGACCCGTACCTCGACGATCTGGTCGCCGTGGATCCCTCCCTTCAGGGAGGGCGCGCCCCGGCCTCTCAACCGAAACTTTTGTCCGCTCTGCGTGCCTGCCGGAATCTTCATAGAAGCTTTCCCCTCGATCGTCGGGACCTCGATCTTGGCCCCCAGCGCGGCTTCCGTCACAGTCAGCGGGACGCGGCAGACGATGTCGTTTCCCTCCCGTTCAAAGAAGTGATGCGGCTGGACATGGATCACCAGGTACAGGTCGCCCGGCGGCCCTCCGAATTCACCCGCATCCCCCTTTCCCGGGACCCTGACACGCGAGCCGTTGTTCACGCCGGCGGGAATACGGACCGTCAGGGTCTCGACCTTCTGAACGGTGCCGGTCCCTCCGCACGCGCGACAGTCGCCAACCCGGATTTGTCCCGTTCCGCGACACTGCGGACAGGTGGTCCGAAACCGCATAAGCCCATGCGACTGCTGCATCTGGCCTTTCCCGCCGCACGTCGGGCAGGTCTGAAGGCGGGACCCGGAAACAGATCCTGACCCGCCACATCGGGAGCAGACCTCGCGGTGAGTGACATTAATTCTGGCCTCGGTCCCTTTGATGGCCTGCATGAACGGAATCGTGATGTGGTATTCCAAGTCGCGGCCATGTTCAGGAGCGGGCCTGGCGTCAGCTCGCGGTCGGCGACCGCCAAAAAGCTCCGAGAAAATGTCGCTGAAACTGCGCCCCGGCCCGGCTTCCTCGCCAGTGGAAAAATCGAAGTCGAATCCCGGGAAACCGCCGGGCCGCCCTGCGGGCTCTGATCCCGGCTGACCCTCTCGATAGAAGCCGTACCGATCGTAGGTCCTTCGCTTGTCCTCGTCGCTGAGGACTTCGTATGCCTCCTGGACTTCCTTGAAACGCTCCTCGGCGCGCTTGTCGCCCGGATTGACGTCCGGGTGGTACTTGCGGGCGAGACGCCGGTAAGCTTTCTTGATCTCTCCTTCCGACGCGTTGCGCTTAACGCCAAGAATTTCGTAATAATCTCTGGCTGCCATTCTATTGACGATTTACGAGTGACGATTGACGACCAAGCGATTAAATCCACCCTCGTCGCTCCGCCAAGGAGCCGTGGTTTTTCAACCGTCAATCGTCAATCATCAATCGCCAATTCCCCTTACTTCTTTTCATCAACGTCGACATACTCGGCGTCGATCACTTCGTCTTTCTGACCTTTGTCTTCAGTGGCACCGGGCTGGCCGGTCGGCCCCGACTGCGCCTGCTGTTGTTGCTGCTGAGCCGTCTGCTGGTACATGACTTCGGCCAGGCGGTGAGAAGCCCGGGTCAATTTCTCGACAGCTTCGTTGATCCGGTCGACTCCACCCTGTTCGATGGCCTTCTTGGTCTCCGCCAAGGCGTCTTCGATGGCTTTCGCGTCCTGATCGCTGATCTTGGACCGGTTTTCCTTCAAGATCTTCTCGGTGCTGTAGGCCAGATTGTCCGCACGGTTGCGGGCCTCGATTTCCTCTTTCTTCCTCTTGTCTTCGTCGCTGTGCGACTCAGCTTCCTTGACCATCCGCTCGATTTCGTTCTCGTTGAGGCCGCTCGAGCCGGTGATCGTGATCTTCTGTTCTTTCCCGGTGCCAAGGTCCTTGGCGTTCACGTTCAGGATGCCGTTCGCGTCAATATCGAAAGTGACCTCGATTTGCGGAATCCCTCGAGGAGCGGGCGGAATCCCAACCAGATGGAACTTGCCGAGCGACTTGTTGTCACGCGCCATCGGCCGTTCGCCCTGTAACACGTGAATCTCGACGGACGTCTGGTTGTCGGCGGCAGTCGAGAAGATCTCGCTTTTGCGCGTCGGGATCGTCGTGTTCCGTCCAATCAAGACGGTGCTGACCCCGCCCAGAGTCTCGATTCCGAGCGAAAGCGGCGTGACATCGAGGAGCAGCAGGTCTTTCACATCCCCGCCCAGAACTCCTGCTTGGACGGCAGCCCCGACCGCAACCACCTCGTCTGGATTCACGCCCTTGTGGGGCTCTTTCTTAAAGAACTCGCGCACCAACTGCTGAACTCGGGGAATTCGGGTGGAACCACCTACGAGAACCACCTCGTCGACTCCTTCCGGACCCAGGGCCGCGTCTTTCAACGCCTGCCGGCAGGGTCCAAGAGTCTTCTGCAGGATGTCCTCAACCAGTTGTTCAAACCTGGCGCGGGTCAACTTCATGTTCAGGTGTTTTGGTCCCCCCGCGTCGGCGGTAATGAACGGCAAATTGATATCCGTTTCCTGAACCGTCGAGAGCTCCATCTTGGCCTTTTCCGCCGCTTCCTTCAGCCGCTGCAAGGCCATCTTGTCCTTGGACAAGTCGATTCCCTGGTCCTTCCTGAACTCCTCGACGATCCAGTCAATCAACCTCTGATCGATGTTGTCGCCGCCCAAATGCGTGTCCCCGTTAGTGGACTTGACCTCAACGACTCCTTCACCGACTTCCAGGATCGAGATGTCGAAGGTGCCGCCGCCGAAGTCGAAGACGGCGATGGTCTCGTCTTTCTTCTTGTCGAGGCCGTAGGCGAGGGCAGCAGCCGTCGGCTCGTTGACCAGCCGCAGCACATCGAGGCCGGCGATCCGCCCGGCGTCCTTTGTGGCCTGCCGCTGAGAGTCGTTGAAGTAGGCAGGAACGGTAATAACCGCCTGCAGAACCTTCTCTCCGAGGTACTCCTCGGCCGCGGCCTTTAGTTTCTGAAGTATCATGGCGGAGATTTCCGGCGGCGAGTAGACCTTCCCGCCGATCTCCACGGCCGCGTCACTATTCGAGGCACGCGCGACCTTGTAAGGCACCATCTTGATTTCCTCCGGCACCTCGTCGTACTTGCGTCCCATAAAACGCTTGATCGAATAAACCGTATTTTCGGGATTGGTGACCGCCTGGCGCTTGGCGACCTGCCCCACCAGCCGCTCGCCGCTTCTGGTGACAGCGACCACGGAAGGCGTCAAGCGGCTTCCTTCGGGATTGGTGATGACAGCCGGCTCTCCACCTTCCATCACCGCCACAACAGAGTTGGTTGTCCCGAGGTCGATACCAATGATCTTTGCCATTCCATTACCTCCTTAAAATAGTCCGGTCTTACCTGGCTTTCTTTAGTATAGGTCGAATATAAGATCTGAGTGTGAGGCTGTCAACTATCGGCGTTGTTCAGCCGAGTCTTTTTGTCCGCGTTGTTCCCCGGGTTTTATCGGCGTTGTTTCAGCGAGTCTTTTTGTTCGCGTTGTTCCGCGGTTACCAGATCATCTTCTTGCGGTGGGTGACGCTGACTTTGTCGCTGCGGGCAACGATCTTGATGTCGTGGTCGGACGGTTCCGGGCCCGGGTCGGGCGGGTAGAACCCGAGTGTATAAGAGTTCTCGAGCCGGGTTTTCAGGTCGTCGGTAAACTCGGATATAAAGGCGTACTCGCCTGAAAGGTAAAGCCTCCCGCTGGTCTCTTCCACGAGGTTAAGGAAGAAGTAGCGGTTCATCTTTTCTTCAAAAGTCGTGCCGGAAGCAGGCGGGAAGCGGGGCGCAAAGGATACCACGTAGAGGTCGACGTCGTTCCGGCGCAGAGTTTCCTGATATTCCTCCATGTTCTTGTACGACTCGCGGTCGACGGTGGTCGTCACCAGGACCATGACTTTCCGCTTCTCGGGACGTTTGCGCAGCCGCTCCAGGCCGAAGGCAAAAGCGCGGCCCACTTCGATATTCTCGGGCATCAGCTCGAGTGAATTGGGCTGCATCCGATTGATGGCGTCCTCCAGCTGGAACTCGTCATCCGTGAAGTCCTGCAGGAGCCTGGTTTCCTTGCCGAACTCCGCGATCATAACCGTGCCGTTCTTGACCAGCTGGTCGAAGTAACCAGAGACGAGCTGGTATCGGATCTGGTCGATCGGATTGATCCTCCCCCACTGCGGCATGCTGACGGTGTGAGGCGCGGTCCGCGGGCTGTTCTCGAGGATAAAGGCAATCGCCGTCTCCACGTTCTTGTAGCCCAGGTAGGACACTTCGACCGGTCGATCATCGACCAGGAGGCTGACCTCCGACAGTTTCAGATTGCGGAGGTAAATCCCGCTTTTCTCTTTGGCAGCGAAAGTAATGAAGCGCGGCTCGCGGGAATCGGCGTGAACGACACCCGCCAGCAGGAAGGCGGGCAGCAGAACCAAGACACGTTTCATCGAGGGTATTATAGAAGGTTCAGAGGTTCGCAGTTGAAATCCGGCGCACCGAGTGCGATCGGTCGACGGCGTCCGGTGGCTGAACCATCAGACCTTCTTTACTCTTCCAGATTTTCCTGGCGCAAGGCCTCCGACAGACTGCGCAGCTTCTTTGATATCTGCCGCTGCTTCTTGTTCAGGTACAGCAGGTAGACGAGCAGGATAGTCCAAATGACAGTGTATCCGGCAAAGAGATAACCGTTCATATCCCTATTCGCTCCTTTCGCGCACGACCTGGGCCATTTCTTCAGCAGCATCGTGCTGCAGGCGCATAGCGGTGCGCAGGAAAAGCAACGCGAAATACAGGAACGTAAAGGCGACGACGGCAATCATGAGGGCCTGGAGCATTTCCGGCGCCATGTTGGCCCCTTCCGTCCGGGTGATGAGAACCGGGTGAATGCTTCGCCACCACCTGATCGACAAAAAGACAATCGGTACGTCAATAAAACCAATGATACCGAAGACTGCGGCAAACCGGGCGCGTCTTTCCCCCTCGGGAAGACTGGACCGCAGGATGAAATAGGCCACGTAGATAAGCCAGAGGACCAGGGTGGTAGTGACGCGCGGATCACCCCAGGGCCACCAGGTATTCCAGATCGGCCGCGCCCAGATCGGTCCGGTTGTCAGGACGATCGTGGTAAAAACTACGCCGATCTCGGCGGAGGCCGAGCCGAGCTGGTCCCAAAAGAGACGGCGCCGCCACAGGTACAGGGTGCCGGCGAGGAAAACCACGAAGAAGGCGAAAAACGCGGTCCAGGCGGCGCCCACATGGAAGTAGAAGATTCTCTGGACCTCTCCCATCTTTTGTTCCGTGGGGGCGTGAAGAAAGGCCGCCCACAGGGCAACGACGCCGAGGACATACAGCGGAACCAGCAGCCAGACAGCAAGTTTCAAATGCCGATCGGCCGTGGACTGCATACGATTGCTACTCTCCAACCACATAATCAAAAACCAAGAAGCCAGCCGCCAGAAAAATGACGTCGAAGGCGACGAGGAGCTGCAACCAGCGGCTCAGAGTCGAAAAATCCTGGTGAATCAAGATCTCACGGGTTGCGTTTACGGCGGCAAGAATTATAGGCACGACAATGGGGAAAAGCAAAATAGGGAGCAGGACTTCCCGGATCCGCACGTTGCTGACCATGGCCGCAAACACGGTTCCAACAGCCGTGAATCCGCCGCCCACCAGGAACATCAGGAGTATCACCCAGAGCAAGCCGGCTTCCAGGCTGAAGTTGAAGAAGACCACAAAAGCCACCAGAATCAGGATGTCGATCGCCAGAAGAAAAAGCCAATTCGCGACCAGCTTGCCCAGAAACAAGACTCCCCGATCAAGCGGTGACATCACGATTCCCTGGAGTGTCCCTTCCTCCATTTCGGACTGAAAGGACCTGTTCAGCTGAATCATGCCCGGAAACAGCAGGGCCACCCAGAGGATGCCCGGAGACGCGTCCCGCGTAGAAGGGCTCCCCGGATCAAAAGCAAAGTTAAACACCACGAGTATCAGCACCGCGAAAAACAGCGTGGTCAGAAAAGCTTGCCGTGACCGGTACTCAATGCGCAGGTCTTTGGCCGCCAACACCCAGATCAGCTTCAGATGTCTCATCGCGCGCTCAGCGTTCGACAGCTTGAAAGTACAGGTTCTCGAAATCCGCCCGATCCACCTCGTCGCGGGCCGCCTGAAAAACCAGCTTTCCGCGATGTTGAATAATGACCCGGCTGCCGAGCTCCAGGCCTTCAGCCAGGCTGTGAGTGATCATCAAAACCGTCCGTCCCTCTTCACGCAAGCTCAAAAGGATCTTCGTCAGCAGCCTGCTGCCGTGCTGGTCAAGTCCGGTATAAGGCTCGTCCAGAAGCACCAGGCGGGGCTCATGAAGCAGCGCCCGTGCCAGGGTCAGCCTCTGCTTCATTCCCCGGGAGTAGCCCCGCACCGGCAAGTCGGCGGCTTCTCGCAAACCCATCCTCAAGAGCATTTCCGCGGCCGCCTCGTCGCTGTCCGGGACGGAATACAGCTGCCCATAGAACCGCAGATTTTCGCGCCCGGTCAGCTCGTTGTAGAGCAGCGTCTGATGAGAAACATACCCGACCTCTGAGCGGTTCGGCGCCGATCCGTTCGGAAAGAAAAGAACTTCTCCGCTGGTGGGAGGGAGCAGGGACGCCACCATTTTGAGCAGGGTCGTCTTCCCTGCCCCGTTCGGGCCAAAAATAGCCAGGAAATCGCCCGTTCGAATCTCCAGGTTGACGTTTCTGACCGCCGTGACAGGGCCGAACTTCCGCGTCAGATTAACCAGGCGGACCAGAGGTGGGGGAGCAGCGGAAGCTGGCGGCATCTTCTCAACGTTGGTCGTGGTTTTCGTCGAGCCTCTTCAACACGTCGGCCGCACGCCTTTCGAAATCCACCCGGAGCTGGGTGTAATCTTGTAACGACAACTTGCCCATTCGGTAGTCCATCTCGATGTCTTTCAGGCTCGAGATGATTTCATCCTTCTCGTTCAACAGCCGTTCCTGGCCGCTCTCTCCTGCTTCGGCGTCGCTTGCCACTGACTTTTCAGAGAGCAAAGGATAGGCCACATAGATTATCGCGGCAATGAACAGAATGGGAGCAATTATTTGCGCCATAGTGTTTGTTTTGTCCCTGATAAGCCGCTTTGTTACTACTCGCTCAGCTCTTCCTCCAGAAGCTGTCGATATTTCTCATCCATTTGAACCGGCGCCGGCTCGAATTCCGGTTCCGCCGTTTTCGGGTGGAGCTTTCTCACCACCATAACCACGATGACGGCCCCTAAAGCGAGGCCGGCAAACGGCAGCACCCAGGCGAGTACATTGAATCCTTCCAGTTTGGGCGCACCGAGGACGCCCGGCCCGTACCTTTTCTCAAAGGCCTGATAAATCTCGGCATCTGTTTTGCCCGCCTTGACCAAGGCCGCCACTTCCTTCCTCATTTCGGCGGCTTGTCCGCAGTCACAACTCGCCACGATGATGTTGGCGCAGCCGCAGGTGCAGACGAGGTTCCCGGTCAGCGTCCTAACCCGTTGTTTCTCGGACGGCGCACCAGAGGCCAGAGTGAAAACAACCGCCAGCAGGAGCAGTGCCGGGACAGCGGACATCGGCTTAGGCCGCGACATCTTTCGCCTCCTCTTCCTCGGCCCGTCTTGCCTGGGCGGCAGCCATCCTGGCCGTGGGAAACATCACGAACAGCCCGCCGAGGACCATGATGCCGATACCGATCCAGATCCATTGCACCATGGGGTTCACAAACACATGGAACGACACCACGCCTTGTTCATCCCACCCCGCAAGAACCACGTACAGGTCCTCCTTCAGTGTGGGACGGATCGACACCTCCGTCATCGGCTGTTCGCTCTTGTGATGGAAGTGTTTTTCGGGCTGGATTTCGTCGATCTTTGTCCCGTCCTTAAGGACATCCAGACGGGCCACGACCACGTCCTTCTCCGGATCCGAGCGCTGGCCAAGTCCCTTAAACGCCAGCGTGTAATCCCCGATTGTGAAAAACTCGCCCTGACGGACGTTGAAATTCTCTTCAATCCGGAAAAAGGAGCTCGCGATGATGCCGAAAAAGACCAGGACCACGCCGGCATGAATGATGAAGCCTCCATAGCGGCGCTTGTTCATCAGCGAAAGGTCCTTGAGCGCGACCAGAAAGCCGGTCGGCCTGATGACCTGACGGGCCCGCGCCCCTTTGTAGAACTCGAAAAAGATCGTGGCCATCACGAAGCCGCAGGCGGAGAAGAACACGAGGGGGATCAGGCTGCGCACACCCAGCGCGAGCGCCGGCAGCCCGGTCGCAAATCCGGCACCGAGCGGATAAAGGAAATTGCGCCGGAAGTTCTTCACCGACGCCTTGCGCCAGGCGATCAGGGGACAAACGCCGGTCAGGATCAGCAGGGCAAGGCCCAGCGGCAAGTTGACGTTATTGAAAAAAGGAGCCGAAACCGAGATCTTCTCGCCCTGGACCCATTCGGAGAAGATCGGAAATACCGTTCCCCAGAAAACCGCGAAACAAATCGACAGAAAAAGCCAGTTGTTGAGGAGAAAAGAAGCTTCCCGGGAGAGGAACGACTTCATCCTCTGTTCGCTTCTCAGTTGCGAAGAACGGTAGAAGATCCAGTACACGCAGAACAAGGCTGTTGAAGCCAGGAAGACGACGAAGAACGGGCCCAGGTTTGAAAGGGCAAAGGAGTGGACCGAGGAGATGACTCCGCTGCGCGTGATAAAGGTGCCGAAGATCGACAGCTCGAACGCCATCAGGATAAGGATGAAGTTCCACATCTTCAGCATGCCCTTCTTCTCGGTGATCATGATCGAGTGGAGAAAAGCCGTGCCGATAAGCCAGGGCATGAAGGAGGCGTTCTCGACCGGGTCCCAGGCCCAATAGCCGCCCCAGCCCAGTTCCTCATACGCCCACATGGCCCCCAGAGCGATGCCGAAGGTCAGAAACACCCAGCTGACCAATGTCCAGCGTCGAGTCGTGCGTATCCAGGAGGTGTCGAGCTTCCCCGAGATCAGGGCCGCCATGGCGAACGCGAACGGCAGGCTCAGCGAGATGTACCCGAGGTAAAGCGAAGGCGGGTGGATCACCATGTAACCGTTCTGCAGGAGCGGGTTGAGCCCCTGGCCATCCGGGGGCGCCTGTGCCAGCACCTTGAAGGGATTGGTGAGGAAGTTGAGCAGAACGGTGAAAAACAACAGGATCCCCATCAGGATCGATACCGTGTAAGGCATTAAGTCCCGATTCCGGTGCCGGTTCTGAATCACGACCAGACAGGAGAGAAAAGACAGGACGAGGGCCCAAAGCAGGAGACTGCCGCTTTGCCCGCCCCAGAAGGCCGTGAATTTGTAGACCGCGGGCTGCTTGGAGGTGCTGTACTGCGCGACGTACTCCACCCCGAACTGGTCTGTCAGGAGCAGATACCAGAGCGAAACGGAGGTCACCACCAGTATGCCGAAAGCAGCGACGGCGGCGTTTTCCGCACTGCGGACCAGAGGCAGGCTTTTGCGCACTCCTCCGAGAGCCCCGATGGCCATGCCGTAGGCAGACAACACCAGGGCCGCGAAAAGACAGTACTGCCCGAGTTCGATCATGAGCTGTTACTTTGCTACCTTTCCTAGCGGTACGTCGCTGGGATGCGCGTCTCCCCGAGATTCGTACTTAGAAGGACACTTGGCGAGCAGAGTATTGGCGTGAAAGAGCTTTTGATCGGCCTGGTAGGTCCCTTCAACGACCACTTCCGCGTTGTCTTTGAAGGTATCCGGGATGATTCCCCGGTAAACGACCGGCACCCGCCGGTCGGATTGCTTCTCGAAGACCAGAAACTCGATTTCCGAGGTCCCCGGACTGCGACGAATCGTTCCGGGCGCCACGTATCCACTGACACGGACACCTTTGCCGTTCAAATCATGCGCGCTCGCCAAAAGTTCAGAAACACTATAGTAATAGACCATGGAATCATTAATTCCGCTGAACATTAGATAGACGATCGCGCCGATGATAAGAGTACCGGCCACGAGAAACTTCGCATGAGGCATTCGTTATTCGATCCCTTTGTTTAAGTTACCACTCATTCTAGCACAGGGGGTCGGGCGGGACGGGTGACAAGTCCGTGGACAACGTCGGATTCGGACGACGTGGACGAGATCGACACCTGGCTCTTCTCCGCCGTGTCCACCTGGTCCGCCGCGTCCACCGGGCTCGGGCAAAAAGCCCGAGCCCCTGGACTTTGGCGAAAGTATACAGATGAATCAACAGGAACCGCTGCTGTGTGGCTAACCCCTTCGCAACCCGCAGTCAGCGCCTTGCTCTGGGCATAGCCACAGCCGGCTGCGGCAATCGCCATGGCGAGCGCCAACCAATGAGTCTGTAGCGTTCCCTGTCCGGCTGCCCCCTGCTGTTCCTGGGCGTAGACCGGCAGCGCCAGAACGCCGACTGCCAGAATCATGACTACACAAATCCCAATCTTCCTGTTCATCCGCAAATCTCCTTCTTTGGAATGCGATTCCGCGTAAGCCTAGTCCCCGGCGGGTTCAAGAGACTTGTGAACCTCAGACGGGGCATGGTCTTCCTCGTGGGCATGCTCGACCGCACCCCCCAGGTAGACCATTGTCAGAACGACAAATATGAATGCCTGTACCGTGCTGGCAAAAAGACCCAAGGCCATGACAGGCAAGGAAACAAGAAACGGAAAGATCTGGTTCAGGCTGCCGATAATCAGCTCTTCGGCAAAAATGTTTCCGAACAACCGGACTGAAAGTGAAAAAGGTCGCGCCAGGTGACTGATGATCTCGATGACGAACAACAACGGCGCAATCACCAGCGACGGACCGGCAAAATGAGCCATGTACTTCAGGAACCCATGCGCCTTGATCCCCTGATAGTTGTAATACAGGAACACAATGACCGCGCATCCGGCCGTCACATTGATGTTGCTGGTGGGGGACATGAAACCAGGGAACAGCCCGATCAGGTTGGCAACCAGAATGTAAACGAAAAGGGCGCCGATCAAAGGAAAGAACCGCCTGGAGTTGGGTCCGATGACGTCGTTCATCAGCGCCAGGAGGAACTCAGCCACCAGCTCGAGGACCTGCTGAAGGGTGCCGGGTCTCTCGACGTTCAGGCGTCTTCGGAGCACCAGCGCGAAGACGATCAGGCCGAGGGCCACGACGATGACCATCACGATATGCGCGGGCAGAACGTCGTGTTCGACCCGGTAACCCAGCCAGGCAGCTATCGGATTGGCGATATACCGGTTGAAAACGGTGGCTACAAAAAACTCGTGTTGCTCCATGCTTAGAAAACCCGTGGAGGACCCTAACCTCGCCAAAGGTAACGGAGGTTATTTGTCGGTCTGCGTCCCTGTTTCGGGTCTTATCAACAGAAGGACGGCTTCGAGCATCCCGGCAATCACGAACACCGAAAGCCCCGCAACCGCTCCCAGGACGCTCAAAAATGAAGAGTGGATGATAGCAAACAAGGTCAGGAATATCAACACCAGCCGGGCTAAGTACTTGGCGACGGTGGCCCGCACGCTGGCGGTCGCCGCCCGTTTCAACAACGCGTCAACCCCGGCCGACATCCAATGGAAATTGACAACGGCAAGGAGCCCCCCGATAAGCACCGACAGGCCCATGCTGGCGCCGAACGCAGCAGTGGCCGCCGGCACCATCAGTACCAGGATAAGCATCGCGTTGCGATAAATCCGCTTCATGGCTTTCGGGTCAGCACGCGAAAGACCTCGACAAATCCACCTGCGCTACCAAGCAGCACGAAGACCACAGTGGCCCAGGGAAAAGAGCCGAGCTTGTCGTCGATCCAGCGGCCGACAAGGTAGCCTCCGATGACAGTAGAAGGCAGGATGAAGATGATCGCGCTGTATTGCGCGAGCAGCCGGTAGGACTTTTGCCTTTCTCCGTTTGGGGCCATCCCGTACAGAGGTTAGCACAAAGCTCGTCTGAAGGCGGAACTACGAACGGTCTGGAGTCACCGGCACACCTCCCTCGAGGAATTCCGGTTAGTTCCGTTTGGCCAGAGGACGAAGGTCCGTCGGGCCGATTGGAGAGCGGGAGTCAAGAGCCCGAACCAGCCGCGTGGCCGATTGTGCCCGGGATCGCTCCCACTCCGCCGCCAGCTGGTCGAGCCTCGAACGCATGTCTGATGCGATAAGTCGATCCGCCGTCAACTCGTCTCGAAAGGCAATGGCATTAAAGACGAGCAGGTTCACTTCCGAACCATGCTGCCGGCCGTAGGAGTGCGGGTTGAAATCCGGCAGGAGCCGCGTCAGCACGCGCTCGAAATCCGGGTCCACGGTCCGGGTCGGCTCGACAAAGACAAACCTGTAGTAGCGGTACTTGTCGCCTCGCGATCCCGTCGGGAACTCCAGGCCGGCGAGGGTTCGGGCGCCCCTGACCGTCGCCGGGTACTCAGGGCCGTCGAGATACTCCCACAGTTGCTTCTCGGCGGGGAAGCGGACCAGGCCGAAGTAGAGAACGATGCCGAAAAACGCGAGCGCGGCAAAACCCAAAGCGCGTACCGGGTTGAGAAGCCGGTCGACCCCCACGGCACTGCTCAGACAGCCTATCCCATGGACCAGGAAAGCCAGCAGGCCGCCGGCGACGGCGAGAACTGCACAAATGCCCGCCGAGCCGGCGACGTGGATCAGAAACATGCGGCGTGACTGCTGATAAAGGGCAAAACAGTAGAAACTGGCGACAGCGACCAGAATCCCCAGCACAGCGAGCTGGATTCCTGCCACTCCCATGCCGACGATAGTCGGAACGACGACTTCATCTCGGGAAACGTCCAGGACGTGCCCAAGAGCCGGAAGAACCAGGAGCGCACAGCAGAGATACCAGGTAGCCCGCCAGTAGGACGGCCACAGACTGCTCTGCCAGAAGGCGGCCCAATGACGATCCGTTTCCTCCACCATCCCAAGTCTGCCCCAGAATCCCTCCCGATCCCAGTTGCTCGCGTATTTGCGAAGGATGAGGCCACATTGCGGGCAGACTCCGGTCCGCATGAATGAATCCTCAATCGATTGCGGCAAACGCCCGCATTTTGGACACTTCGGGAAGGGCACCACATCGTCATTTTTGAAGAGTCGTCCGGTCTTCCTGACCGGTTCCGCTACTGGGGCCACGGCGGCAACAGGGGGTGGCGTCGAAGGAACAACCGGCTCTGCCCCCGGCGGGGCTGGGGACGGCGCCGGCGGCGCCTGTGCCGGCGGTGAAACAGGTTTCGCGACCGGAGGCGTATCCACTCTGTCCGGCTCTGCCCAGCACAGCGCCCCGGTTTTTTCGACTGCCGCCACCCATTTAGCTGCGGTCGCTTCGTCCAAACCCCGCCGCATGACCGCGGGGGTCTTGAGGAAGAGGGGTTCCAATTGCTCGGGTCTGACACGAAACACCTCGGCCAGTCGGACCTTGACCGCATCAGGAGTCTCGCCCTCACGCAGCCTGCCTGAGAAGACTACGGAGTACTTTTCGGCCATGTTTCGCACCTCTGCCCGACTGGGAATAATGCTCGTTTCTGCGACTATTTGTTTGTAGCAACGGTCACAGTTCGGGCGCGGAGTGCCCCTGGACTTTGGCGAAAGTATACAGATGAATCAACAGGAACCGCTGCTGTGTGGCT
>JBHGBF010000061.1:0-23743 GCA_041946865.1 Acidobacteriota bacterium
CTAACACCTTCGGCGTAAAAAACGTTCACACATCTGTTTATTTTCGCCAAAGTCCAGAGCCGGGGCTCCAAGCCCCGGCCCTTGTGAACAGCGGGTCTGCGCTGAAAATGACCGTTTCGTGACGGTTTACCGGCCATTCCAGCAATTCCAAAAGTTACGGCAAAGTGACTCAGAGCCAGCCAGGTTCGACCGCGGAACTGGCACAAAAAGTGACACTTCAGGAGGCTGAACGTGACGATAATCAACGGTCAAGGGAACGGCCGAGGCTACCCGAGACGATATATGGCCGGGCGATACCGGGATCGGGGAATTGGTTTGCCGGCAGCCTTGGCGGCTTCCAGCCAGGCCGTCTTTGCGATCTCCGCCTCGCGAAGCGCTTCCTCCGGTGTCTTTCCGCAGGCGGAACAGATGGCCAGGTCAGAGATATCCGCGATGTAGCAGTCATCCTCTTCGCTGAAGGAGATGTTGATGTGGTAATCCTTTCATTCCGATTCCTCTAATTCCAGATTATACCGTTCCACTAACGTGAGTAGCCGCACCTGATAAGCCTGGCCTTTCCAGCGACTTCCTGTAGATTGAACAGTTCCGGAATATCTCCGTGAGTCAGAATGTGGTGGCTGCCGCTTATTCGGGCAAGTCGGAATCCAAAGGCCTGTGCTAGAACGATGGCCTCAGTAAAACGCAAGTTTCCAGGAGACGAAAGGGCTTTCTCCAGAAGCTTCCGCTTCTTCATGGCTGGACGTAATGACCGCTGTCAGCAAACGATTTTTCCAGACGCTTCTTTACGCCCTGAAACCGATGGTTAGTCTACGCGAACTCTTACTATCCGAAAACAAACCTGAAAAGCCAGTGTGAAGCTGAGTCCACCAAATCCGAAGGCCTCAAGCAATTAGATACGAACCGCTTGATGATCGAAAAGTCCAACGTGAGGGAAGTGCCAAGCTCGAGTTTTTAAATCACTACCCCAGCAGTACAGGAGTTGAGTAGGTTTGGCGATCGGTGCGGGAGGAGGTTTGCTGATTGGAACGGCCGCATACAAAAGCGATGAACGCGGATGGGGGAACGCCACCATTTCTTTAGCGGGATCATCGGAGCAACTTCGACCACGGCTCGACGACACTCGGCGATTCAAAACGTGATTCGAACGGGGCCGCAGAGTCTGAGCTGGCCGAGCGAGGTCAGCGGGAGGATAACGTCGACGAAGTCAGCTATTTGGGCCCGGGCGTAGTCGGTAGAGCCCGAACGCCTGGCTTCCCGCAGGCAGGCGAACCGAGCGGCCGCGGAAGGCGGCCGGGCAACCACCGCGGAAGCAGGGCGTGCTCGGCTGCTCCTTACTGCAATTGTGCCGGGGAGGATCGTCCAGTTGACGACCGGCGATTTTGGAGAGAAGCCGATTTCTGACCCCAGGACTCTTGGGCACGGAATCCAGCGTTCGCGTTACCTTTTCGCCCCTTGTTGTTTTCTGTCCCTCGGGCCTCCAGAAAAAAGGGTCGTAGATTTTTCAACTAAGCACGACCTACGGCCACCCCATTCCGTCTTCGCGGGCCGGATTGAAGTGCGCATTGATCCCAAAGCTCCGGACACTGAAACTGACACAAAAACTGACACAGTGAAGTGACACGGGGACTCGGGGGAGTATTAACTTATTGAAACTTAGAAGCTGACGGCGGAATTAGAAGCCAATGACCCCCTGAGACTTTCAAGGTGGGTAATCAGGGACCGAAACGACGCTAAGTTGTTGGTGGGATTGGTGGAGCTGATGGGATTCGAACCCACGACCCCCTGAATGCCATTCAGGTACTCTTCCAACTGAGCTACAGCCCCACGCGCAGCGGGCGGGGTTTTGGCGCCTCGAAAGGCGTCACTTAACCGCCGCCGGGATCAGGACCGGCCTGATGGAGCCGGCCGGTCTTCTTATTCTACTCACTAGCTGGTAACCTCGTCTAGCAATTGTTGGTTGATGACGATCTGGTTGTTTTTCCGCAATTCCTCAACCAGGTTGCGGACGTAGCTCTCGAAAAACTGTCCCCGCTTCTGCTCGGTCAGTTCCTTCTCCAGCTGGGCCTTCTCCTGTTCGAACCTGGCCGGATCCACATCACTGCGGTCGATCAACTGGACAACCACATACTTCCCGGCCACTTCGATAGGCCCGGTGGTCTCGCCTTCGGCCAGCTTCCCGAACACTCGGGAGTGCAGCTCCGGCGAAAAGCGCAGAGTCTCGTCGATGTTGCTGCCCTTCTTGAAGTAATTGGTGGTCGTGACTTTCAGATCCGCTTTCTTGGCAGCCGCTTCGAAATCTCCGCCCTTTGCCGCGTCAAAGAAGTCGGTAGCCTTCTGCCTCGCCAACTCGGTGCCGCGCAGCGTCTTGTAGTCGTTCTCGACCCGGTGCCGAACTTCCTCAAAAGGCGGAATCGTCGGCGGGCGGATGTCGGCGACCAGGGCGACATAATAACCGCCCGACCCCTGATACGGCTGCAGCAGGTCGCCCTTCTTCAGACCAAAGACCTTCTGGTTGAAATCGTTTCGCACGATCATCCCGCGTACCGCGTCTCCCAGACCGAAAAAGTCGGAGGTCACAAGCGTCAGCCGGTGCTCCTTGGCGACCTCCGCCATCGATTTCCGGTTCCGAAGCTCATTCAAAATCTTGTAAGCCTGATCGCGAGCCTTGCGGTTTGCCTCCGCCTGGCGCAGCTCAAACTCGACCATTGGACGCTGGCTTTCCGGTTGTGCCGTAGTCTTTTCCAGGACGCGAATAATGTGGAAACCGAACGGCGACTTGACCAGATCGCTCGTCTGACCCGGCTGGAGGGCGAACGCCGCCTGTTCGAACTCAGGGACCATCTGGCCGTGGCCGAAAAAGCCTAAGTCACCGCCTCTTTCCGCCGACTGCGGGTCCTCTGACACTTCCTTTGCCAGCTTGGCGAAATCCTCGCCGGCCTTGACCCGGGCCAGAACAGCCTCCGCCTTCTTGCGCGCTTCGGCTTCGTCCTGTCCCTGCGCCGTCTTGATCAGAATATGGCTCGCCCTGACTTGTTCCTCAGGATTGATGGCGTTCATCCGGGCCTCGACCGCTTCCGGTGACACCTTTACGGACATCGGGTCGGCCGGGACGAACATATAGTTCACCCGCCGCTCTTCGCCCTTCCGATAATTTTCTTTGTGGCTGGCATAGTATTTCTGCAGCTCCTGCTCATCGACCGCGGCAGGCTTGGAGGCTTCCTTGTCGACGGCCACATACCTGACTTTCGCTTCGATGTTCCGGTCCTCGAACTCCTTGCGAAGCTCCTCTGGAGTGACCATGATCCCATCGGTCAGGATGTGCATCAGCTTCTGACGGATGATCTCGCGGCGCATGCTTTCCTCGAACTCCCCGATAGTCATGTTGTTCTGTTCGAGGATCTGCTGGTACAGACTGGTGCCGATGAAAGCCCCCTTGTTCTGAAAGGCGGGCATTCTCACGATCTCCTGCCGCACTTCCTCAGCCGTCGCGTCGATCCCGAGCTCGCGGGCCTGCATGGTCACGGCGTACTCGCTGATCAACTGGTTGAGCGCGCGCTGGCCGAGCCCCAACTGCTTGATGATCGCGGGATCCTGCTGGTCTAGTTTGTAGACCTGACGGTACATCTCGTACAGCCGGCGATACTGCTGCCGGAATTCGATGGCGCTGATCGGACGGTCGCCCACCTGGGCGATTTCCGCCCTGGTCAGGCCTCCGGAGGAGACATCGCCTGGGGTTCGGACGAAGAGCAGAACCATACCTGCGCCCAGCGCCAGAATCACCACCCAGAGGATCCACTTAAGGCCCTTCTGTTTTCGTCTAAGGAAAGCGAGCATCTATTACTTCCTCCAAGCTTCGCGTAGCTAAAGAAGCGCATTATAGCACAGCCAGGCACAACGGAAGGGCGGAGGGGCGAAGGGATGAAGGGGCGCAGTTTTTTGGTAACACGATCACTAAACTTGGACGAGAAGCGGGTATAATGTGCCCGACCTTCAGGTCCAGGTGTCTTTGAGGATCTGAAACTGTTGTATACACGTGGGTTGTTGCCATGAGGCCGGAACCGACTTCGGAGTTGCTGGATGCCATTATCCGGCAGGACAAGCTGAAACTCTGCGAAGTCCACGGACGGGTGTTCAAGCATCCGGATGTGGATCTCTGGATCTTTCACCGCTGGGACAAGACGGCCCGCGAATTCAAGCTTATTTTCCCGGCACTTAAGACGCTCATTCCGTTTCCTTCCGACCTGGTAGGAATGCTTGAAAACAAGAAGTGCCTTGTGGATAATAACGTCTCCCGCTCGTACGGAGAATGGGCCGAAACGAAGGATTACCCGACCACCTTGATACTGCCTTTGCGCCACAACTCTCAGCTGGTGGGACTCGTCCAGGGATTTTCATCCCGTAGCCTGGATACCTGCCGACGCATTCCCAGGCTTCTCGGCCCTCGGCTGCGGGTCTTGGCCCAGAGTTGGGATCTGATCAATCTTCTGGAAGAGAAGGAAAGGATCGCCTTCACGGACAGCCTGACCGGTCTCTTCAACAGCAAGTTTCTCCTTCACTTTCTCAAGGCGGAGCTCGCTCGCTGCGCGCGTTACAAGAAATCGGTCGCAGTGGTTTTCCTGGACATCGACTATTTCAAAAGAGTAAACGACGCTTACGGACATCTGGTTGGCAGTGCGGTGCTGGCGGAAGTCGGCAAGGTTATCCGCAGCAACGTCCGGGAAGCGGACACGGCGTCTCGTTATGGGGGGGACGAATACGTCGTGGTTCTCACCGAGATTGGAACTGCGGATGCCCTGACAATTGCCGAGCGGCTAAGGCGGACCATTGGCGCGCACCGTTTCGGCCATCGGAAGGGGCTATCCATTGAGCTGACTATCAGCGCGGGGGTGGCCGCCTTCCCGGAGCACGGGCGGACGGCTGACGAACTGATACATCGTGCTGACACCGCGATGTACGAAGCCAAGCGCGATAACCGGAACTGTGTCAAAGTTGCGGTGTAAGTAAGGGAGTTATGAAGCTGCGCTCTGTTTTTGGTGTCTTTTCAAATGACCTCGCCATCGATCTTGGGACGGCAAACACGCTGGTATACGCCAGGAACCGAGGCATCGTCGTCAATGAACCATCCATCGTCGCGATCAACAAGCTCACCAACAAGGTCGAGGCTGTCGGGCACGAAGCGAAAGAGATGCTGGGTCGCACTCCGGCCAATATCGTCGCCATAAAGCCGATGAAAGACGGAGTCATAGCGGACTTCGACGTGACCGAGGAGATGCTCAAGTATTTCATTAAGAAGGCGCTTAACCGCAATCACCTGCTCAGCCCGCGGATCGTAATCAGCATCCCCTCCGAGGTGACCCAAGTGGAAAAACGGGCGGTTCGGGAGTCGGCCCTCCGGGCGAAAGCCAGCGAGGTCTACCTGGTGGAGCAGGCCATGGTCGCCGCCATCGGCGCCGGGCTCCCGATCACCGAGCCGAGCGGCAACATGATCGTCGACATCGGCGGAGGCACGACCGACATCGCCGTGATCAGCCTCTCCGGAATCGTCTACAGCCGGTCGGTGCGAGTCGCTGGAAACGAAATGGATGAAGCCATCATCCAATACATCAAGCGCAAGCACAACCTGCTGATTGGGGAGCGAACCGCAGAGCAGATCAAAATCAAGATCGGGTCGGCCGCTCCGCTGGAAGAGCGCTTGACCATGGAAGTCAAAGGCCGCAACCTGATAGAAGGCATTCCGAAAACCGTAACCATTACGGACGAAGAAGTCCGGGAAGCCCTCTCGGACGCTATTTCCACTATCGTCAATGCCGTCAGGGTCGCTCTGGAAAGAACGCCGCCGGAGCTGTCCGCCGATATAGCCGAAAAGGGTATTGTGCTGACGGGCGGAGGGGCGCTTCTCCAAAACCTGGACATCCGAATCAAGGAAGAAACGAACCTGCCGGTCTTCCTGGCTCAGGATCCGCTCACTTCAGTGGTGCTGGGAACCGGCAAGATGCTCGCTGACATGCGCTTGTTGGAGAGAGTCTGCATCCAATGACGGGCTTCATGCGGAGACCAATCATATCGCTGGTGTTGCTGGTTGCTCTGAACATCGCTCTGCTCTCCGTGCAGATTCGAAACGAAAGCGGCCGGACTCTCATGCGTTCGTGGAGCCTGTCGGTCTTTAGTCCGATCGCGTGGGGTGTCCATTCGCTGACCGGAGGCTTTGCCAGGGCCCTGAGCCGGTACGTGTTCCTGTATAGGGTGGCCGAGGAAAGGACCCGGCTGCTCGAGGAAAATAACCGGCTGCGTATCGAGCTGACCAAGCTGCGCAATGCCCAGCAACTCCTGGCACGCGTGCCTGACTACGATCTGGTTCGCCGGCAATATGATTTCTCGACCCGTCCCGCAGCTGTCATCTGGAAGAGCCCGCCCTTTTATTCCCAACGACTTCTGATCAACGCAGGGACCCGTCACGGGGTCAAAATCGACTCCGCGGTCATTGTCCCGCGCGGGATTGTGGGACGTGTGATTGCCACCACTTCTTTTGCTTCGGAAGTTGAGCTAATAACCAACGGCGGAGCGGGAGCTGGGGCGCTGCTCGCCGATTCACGCCTTGAAGGCATCATCCGGGGCGACGGCAGCCAGATTCTCAGCTGGAATTACATACCCAGCTACGAGAAGGCTGAAGTGGGCCAGACGATCTACACCTCAGGGACAGACCGGATCTATCCAAAAGGGATTCCGATCGGTCGAATCATCAGTTCGACTAAAGGGAAAAAAATCCATCGCGAAATTCGGGTGAAGCCGAATGTGGACTTTCTTCGGCTGGAAGAAGTTCTCATTGTCACGCGGAACTAGACTTGGCAAGCAGAGTTTGTACACTTAGTGATCCTGTGCTGATTGCGCAGGGTTTCCAGAGGATGCGGAAGCTCAACGCCGTGGTGCACAAATGGGAAGTCGCCATTCTTCTCCTGCTTGTATCGGGTGTCCAAGTCCTGTGCGCCCACTATTTTCGAGTGGCGTTGTACCTGGACCTGTCGCTCATCCTGGTCCTCTACGTGGGATGGTACGCGGGACCTGCGACCGGAGCTGTCACTGGCACTGCGTTTGGACTCGTGCAGGACGCGATTTACCGCACCTTCCTGGGCCTGAACGGCTTGAGCAAAACGGTCGCGGGTTTTGTCGCCAGCTTGCTCAGCCGGGTCTTCCGGCTGGAAGACGTTTTCAGCCGTATCATCCTGATCATGCTGATTTCAGCGCTCGATAGCGCCCTGCTTTATCTGATGCTGGTTTTGCTTGAACAGAATATCAGTCAGCGGTACTGGTCAGACAGCCTGATCAAAGCGCTCGTGACGGGGATAGCGGGGGGAATAGGCTCGCGCTTTTACGATCACTTCAAGTTCCCCAAGAAGGACTTTCGTCGAGTCGGAGCCTGACTTAAGCTTATGCCGATCTTTCAGGACAACCGAAAGCTCGTTGCCCGGATCAAGGGGCTGCGGACGTGTTTCGTCCTGGTTTTCCTCATCCTGTTCGGCAAGCTCTGGTATATCGCCGTCATCAAAGCGGACTACTACAAACAACTGGCCAGGCAGAACCAGGTCCGAGTGATCCCCATGCTGGCTCCGCGGGGGCTGATTCTTGATCGCGAGGGCCGGGTCCTGGTGGATAACATTCAGAGTTCGAACCTGGTCCTGTTCCTCGACAAAGTGGACGATTTGAACCGGGTCTTCCAGTTCCTGCGCGGGCTGAACCTCTCTGAGGAAGCGCTCAAGGAGAGGATGCAGGTGGCCCGCACTCGCTCGAAGTACCAGAACGTCGTCATCAAAGAGAATCTGTCGATGGAGGAGATGAGCTACGTCCTGGCCCATCAGAACGAGCATCCAGAGCTGGCGATCGTCGAAGAGCCGCGCCGGCTCTACCGCTACGGACGCCTGGCGGCCCATGCGCTGGGATACATCGGGGAGATCTCGGACAAGCAGCTGAAGGGGACGGAGTTTTCCGGCCGCCGCCAGGGTGACATCATTGGAAAGTACGGTATCGAGCGCACCTACAACCGCAGTCTGACGGGAATCGACGGCAAGAGGCGTCTACTGGTCAACAGCATCGGAAAGACTATTGAAGAGCTGCAGTCGATCGAATCCAGCCCCGGCAACAACCTGACCGTCACGCTCGATCTCGATCTCCAGATGATAGCGGAGAGCGAGCTGGGGGACAATCCAGGCGCGGTTGTTGCCTTCGATCCCGTCCATGGCGATGTCTTCGTCATGGCCAGTCATCCGGCTTTTGATCCGAATCTCTTTGCCACCCGAATCACCCGCTCTGACTGGGCACGGCTCAGCTCCGACCCCGAAAACCCTTTGCAGAACCGGGCCATTCAAGCCGAGTTTTCCCCGGGATCGACATTCAAATTAGTGATGGCGATTGCGGGCTTGGAGACCGGTGTGATCACTGAGAACGACACGGTCTTCTGCCGGGGCGGCATCAACCTGTACGGCCACTACTTCCGCTGTTGGAAGGAGGGAGGGCACGGCACGGTTAACATGAGCCAGGCGATCCGCCAATCCTGCAATGTGTACTTCTACCTGCTCGGCCAGAAGCTCGGCATCGACAACATCGAGCGCTACAGCAAGCAGCTCGGGTTGGGACGGATCAGCGGCGTTGATCTGGCGGGCGAGGCGGACGGCCTGGTCCCTTCCGAGGAATGGAAGAGAAGAACCACCGGTCAGAAGTGGTACGCCGGCGAGACAATCTCGGTAGCCATCGGGCAGGGCGCCATGAACGTCACTCCGATTCAGCTCGCCCGGGCCGTCGGGATGATTGCCACCGGCCGGGAATGTCCTTTGCACCTCCTGAAAGAGAAGAAGCCGATTCGTGGCCCGGCGACTGCCGTGGCGTCCACCGGGGCCACGCCGTTCTTTAAAGAAGAGAATCTGCGGGTGATTCGTGGCGGCATGTGGCGCGTCGTCAACGAGTACGGAACCGGGCGGGCCGCTATGGTCGAGGGCTTTGAAGTCTGCGGGAAAACCGGTACGGCTCAGACGATCGGGAACGCCGCGCGGGCCAATCTCTCGGAGGAAGCGGCAAGCAAGTACCTCCCCAACGCCTGGTTCGTAGGCTTTGCTCCCCGCGACAACCCGGAGATCGTAGTCTGCGTCATTGTCCAGCGCGGGAAATCGGGCCCGGGCGTCGCTGCCCCCATCGCCGGCAAGATCTTCCGCGCTTATTTTGAGAAGAAACATCCTCCGCAGGGTCCCCGCCGCCCCACACCGCTGCAGCAGGTGGCCTCTTCGAACGCGCCCGAACCCACGCGTCCTGTCGGCGCGGCGGACGGGGGCATTCGGCAGTAGGAAGGCCTGGGAGATGTCGATCAGGAGAATCGTTTCCAGTTTTGACGTTTTGTTGTTCGCCGGGGCGATGTCCCTCGCCTTCCTCGGCATTCTGGGAGTGTACAGCGCCAGCCTGCAAAACCCCGCCTCTAACGCGTTTACCCGGCAACTGTTGTGGACGGGGCTCGGCCTGGTTTTGTGCTTCATTGTCTTCTCGATCGATTATCATTACCTCGTCGACTACGCCTTCCACCTCTATGTCCTGTCGATCCTGCTGCTGATCGGCATCCTCATCTTCGGCCGGGAAATCAATGGCAGCAAGAGCTGGCTGACGATCGGCGGACAGAACTTCCAGCCATCCGAGGTGGTCAAGGTGGTCGTGATTCTGGCTTTGACCCGTTACCTTTCCGGGCTCAACGAGGATTACCTCAAACGCCGCAGCTTTGTCATCCTGACCGGCATCACCCTGATTCCAGTCTGCCTGGTTGTTCTGCAAGGGGATCTGGGAACCGCTTTAATGTATTTCCCGATTCTCGGCGGGATGATGCTCATAGGAGGTTTGAAATTCCGGTTTGTCGCTGCCGTGATGGTGCTCGCGCTCCTGCTGGCGCCCACCAGCTGGCTGGTTCTCAAGGACTATCAGAAGCAGCGCATCATGGTGACTCTCGACCCCAGCCTGGACCCGAAGGGAATCGGCTATCAGACCCGCCAGTCCCAAATCGCGATCGGGTCGGGCGGGCTGCTGGGGACCGGGATAGGAAACGGGCTGCAGAGCCAGCTGGGATTCGTGCCTGAGATCCACACGGATTTCATATTCGCCCTGCTTGCCGAGGAAACCGGTCTGGCCGGGGCCTGCCTGGTCCTGATGCTTTACCTGTTCGTCTTGTCGCGGATGGTGCGCATCGGCGAGCAGGCGCGTGATCGGCAGGGCATTCTGATTATCACCGGCGTGGCCAGCCTGATCTTTTTCCACGTGGTAATCAATGTCGGTATGGCGCTCGGCATAACTCCGGCCATCGGAATCCCGCTGCCGCTGCTCAGCTACGGCGGCTCGTCCGCCCTGAGCACGTACGTGGCGCTGGGGCTCGCCCTGAACGTGCATTACCACAGATTTGTATATTGAGCCGTTTCTTGCCACACAGCGATGCCCATCGCTATAATGTGCATGATTTGCTGCGCACTTATATCGGCTTTCTATTTTGTTTATTCGGAGAAGCTGCACATACCGCAGATGAAGCGAGACCGTTGAGAAGCGGAGAACTGCCGCGCCGGCTCGCGGAAGAAACTTTTGTCGAGGCACCCGATGGCTGCCTCCACGTTTTGACTTATCATTCCGGTCCCGTAAATCACGGATGGAATGTGAGTTGATCGAAGCCACCTTCTTATCGTAAATCGCGGAACAAGAGATCTCTGCACCAGCTTCTCCTTAACGAGCGGCGAAGCGCCGCCGTTCGAAGGGAGAAATCATGTCCAAGGAATTGATCGTCAACTCCACGAGCCTCGAAAACCGGGTCGCGATCGTTGAAGACGACCAGATCACCGAAATCTTCATCGAGAGACAAAAAAACAAAGGAATTTTGGGGAACATCTACAAGGGCCGTGTGACTAAAGTGCTGCCGGGAATGCAGGCGGCGTTTGTCGACATCGGTCTCGAGCGGCACGCCTTTCTGTACGTGTCGGACTTCTTCGAAGACTACGAGGAGTACGAAGAGCTCTTTCGTTCAGCCGAAAGCGCCGGACTCGAAGAGGTGATCAGACCGGAACCGAAAAGTGAAGCGCGACCGGAAGCCGCCGCCTCGGCGGAAGATATCAAGCGTGCGCGCAGGGGCCGGCGCGGCCGGCGAGAAGTGGCCCGCGAGCGCGAAACCCGCGAACAGCCGCGCGAACAGGGCCGCGAAACCGTCCGGGAGGCGTCGCGAGAGGAGACCCGCGAGCAGCCGCGCGAACAGTTTCGCGAGCCAGCCCGCGAGCACCATCGGGAAGCGGGTCGGAGAGGCCGTGAGGGCCGATTCGAAGGCGCCGAAGCAGGTTCTGGCGAGCATCATATTGAACCACTTCCTGGCGAATCCTTCGCCCATCTGGCCGCCCCCCAGTTGCCGACCGTCGTTGAAACGCAGCTGGACCATCCGGAGGATCTGGCGATCTGGGACCCGATGTTCGAAAAACTGAACACGACCGAGGAAGCGAAGCCGGAGCCCACACCGCAGCCCGAGAAACAAGAAGCCCCCGCGCCGTCAGAGCCGGGGAAGCCGGAGCCGGGAGTTCCGCCGGCGGCGCCGGAAGAGGCGCCGGTTCGCGAGTCACAGCTGGAGATGAAGCCGGTCGCTGAGCCCGTTTCACCGCCGGAAGAAACGAAGGCGTGGTCCAAAAGCAAGGCAGAGGAACCGGCAGAAGAGAGCGTGCCGGCGCCCACCCCGGAGCCCGAGCCCGCTCCGGAACCCATGCGGCGCGGCCGGGGGACGCGCAAGTCAGAACAGCCCGAGACGGAGCTCGAGACCGAGCCGGCAAGCCAGGCTGAGCCGGCCCCGGCGGAACGCCTCGAAGGCCGCGGCCGCAAAAAAGCGGAAGCGGACGCCGAAGCGAGCGTCGAACACAAGCCCGAGACTCAGGAGCTGTCAGCCCGGCCCGAATCGAACCGCAAACGGCGCAGTGCGGGTAGGACGAACGGCAGGGCGCAGATCGGCGATCTGCTGAGGGAAGGCCAGGAGATTCTGGTCCAGATCGCTAAGGAGCCGATCGGCAAGAAAGGCGCCCGGATTACCTCCCACATTGCTCTTCCCGGCCGATACCTGGTATTCATGCCGACCGTCGATCACGTCGGCGTATCCCGCAAAATTGCCTCGGAGACCGAGCGGCAGCGTCTCAAGGAGATCATTCAGCGCCTGCGCGGTGACTTCGGCAAGGGATTCATCGTCAGGACCGCCGGCGAAAACCATAGCGAAGAGGACTTCCGCGCCGACATGGCCTTCCTGACCAGAACCTGGGAAGACCTGCGAGCCAAGGCCGAAAGGGTCTCGGCGCCTGCCCTGGTCCACTCGGAACCCAGCCTGGTCCAACGTGTGGTGCGGGATTACTTCAACGACGGTTATCGGGCCATCCGGGTGGACGATGAACACGAGTACGAGAAGATCGTCGAATTCGTCAGCCGGTTCAATCCCGAGTTGGTTAACCGCGTCCGCCTCTACAACCGGACCGAGCCGATTTTCGATCAGTACGGTGTCACCGCTGAGATTGAAAAGGCCCTCAAGCAGAAGGTCTGGTTGAAAAACGGTGGCTATATCGTCATCAACCAGACCGAGGCCCTGGTTGCGATCGACGTGAACACCGGCAAGTTTGTCGGCAGCACGAATTCACTCGAGGACACCATCACCCGCACGAACCTGGACGCTGTCAAGGAAGTGGTCCGCCAGATTCGGCTGCGCGATCTGGGCGGCATTATCGTCATCGATTTCATTGACATGGACGAGCGGCGAAACCGCCAGAAGGTCATGGAAGCGCTGCAGCAGGAGCTGAGCAAGGACAAGTCCCCTTCCAAGATCCTGCAGTTCAACGAATTCGGATTGGTGGCCATCACCCGCAAGCGGGTCAAGCAATCCCTGGAAAGAACGCTTTGCCAACCCTGCCAGACTTGCAACGGGACCGGGATGACCAAGTCGGTTCGGACCATCTGTTATTCGATCCACCAAGAAATCCGTAAATTGCTCCCTCATCTGCAGGAGGGGGAGGAACTGATCATTCGCTGCCACCCGGACGTCAGCAAGGCCCTGCGCGACGGCGAACGCGAGGTGCTGACAGAAATCGAGGACATGACACGCAAAATCGTCACCGTCAAAGCCGATCCGCTCATGCACGTCGAGCAGTTCGACATCGTCGAGGGTTGACAGGTGACGGACAAGAACAACTACTTTCGAAGGCTGCTTGAGCTGATGGATGTGCTGCGCAGTCCCGACGGGTGCCCCTGGGACAGGGAGCAGACACGCGAGACGCTCAAGCCGATGCTGATAGAAGAGAGCTACGAGGTGCTCGAGGCCCTCGACAGTCAGGATCCCAGCGAATTGTGCGAGGAGCTTGGGGACCTGCTCTTTCAGGTCGTCTTCCACTGCCGGATCGCCAAAGAACGCGGCGAGTTCGACGCCGATGACGTCTGCCGTCGAGTCTATGAGAAAATGGTCCGACGGCATCCGCACGTCTTCGGCAATGCGACCTATCAGGACGCCCAGGAGCTTTTGAAGCACTGGGAAGACATCAAGGCGGCCGAGCAGGCAGAGGCCGGACGAACCAAAGAAAAGAAATCCCTGCTGGACGGCATTCCTCCCGGATTGCCCGCTTTGTACGCAGGCTACCAGATCTCGGCCAAGGCCTCTCGCGTCGGCTTCGACTGGCCTGACCTGCAGGGAATCAAGCAGAAGGTAGTCGAGGAGTTTCAGGAATTGGAAGCCGCGGTGGAACGGCATGACGCCGAGCGGATCCGGGAAGAAGTTGGCGATCTTCTCTTTGCTGCGCTTAACGTCGCCCGCTTTCTGCAGATCGATCCGGAAACCGCCCTGGGACGCGCCAACGCCAAGTTCGCGGAACGCTTTCGGCGACTGGAACGCCACTTCGCCGCGCAAGGACGCCAGCTCAAGGATGTCTCGCTGGAAGAAATGGAGGCATCATGGCAGGATCTAAAGAAGCAGAAGTCAGGAGTCAGGAGTCAGGAGCCAGAATAGAGAGAGTTGGGATTTTTGTAAGAGGGGTATTTGCTTGACTCCAGTAGCCGCTGTAATTGGCTCTCCTGACTTCCTTTTTTGCGTCAAGCAGGTACATACCGAGACAAAACATGGCGAATAACGAGAAAGACGACAGCATCGGTTTCAAAGTCACTGACCGAAGATTGTTCACCGAGGAAGGCGAGCCTCGGCCTGAGGTTCAACGGCCCCAGCAGGCGGAGCCCGGGCGGACGGGCCCGCGTGAAAGAAAGACCGAAAGCCGGAGTGAGCCACCGCCTCCGCGCCAGGCCCCGGGCGCCAGGCAGCAGGATCAAGCTCGTTTCGGAAAGCCCGGCGACGAGCAGGAAGCAAGCATTGATTTCCCGTCTTTTCTCCTCTCGATGGCCACCTCGGCCATGGTGCACATGGGGGAAGTCGCCGATCCGGCCACCGGCCGCCCGGCTGAAAATATGCAGGCTGCCCGACAGACCATCGATATCCTGACGATGCTCCGAGACAAGACTCAGGGTAATCTGTCGGGTGACGAGCAGCGGCTGCTTGACGGCCTGCTTTACGAGCTCCGCTTGAAGTTTCTGAGCAAGTCCAAGGTCATCAAGTTCTGATGAAGGTCACGTTTCTGGGGACCGGGACGTCGCGAGGAATCCCGGTCATCGGCTGCCGATGTCGGGTCTGTCGATCCTCCAATCCCAAGAACAAGCGCCTGCGCTCCTCCCTGCTTCTCGAGAGTCAGGTGACTGTGGTGATCGATACGTCCGTCGATTTCCGCCTGCAAATGCTCCGTCACGAGGTACAGAGGCTCGACGCGGTGATCTTCACCCACGCCCACGCGGACCACGTCCTGGGCCTGGATGACGTTTTTCCTCTAAGCGTTCGGACCGGCCGGGCCATGCCCGCCTACGCCAGTCCCGAAACGCTCGATCAGCTCAAGGTCACTTTTCGCTACCTTTTCGCCGAAAACCGTTACCCGGGTATTGCCGAGGTGGATCTGCGCGCGATCGACGGTCCGTTCGAGATCGGGGATCTCACATTTCAGCCGATTGAAGTCTTTCACGGGGAAATGCCGGTGCTCGGCTTTCGAATCGGAGAGCTGGCCTACGTGACCGACGTGAGTCGCATCCCGGACCATTCCCTCCAGAAACTCACAGCTCTGAAGTACCTGATTCTGGATGGTTTGCGCTACCGGCCTCATGTCTCTCATTTCAGTCTCGAACAGGCGGCCGAGGTGGCCGCGCAACTGAAACCCGAAATGACGTACCTGATCCACATGAGTCATGACGTGGATCACGACGAAGGCAACAACCTTTTGCCCGCATCGGTCCGCCTTTCCTACGATGGCCTGGTGCTTGAAGTCTAGATAAACATGATAACGGTCAACGACCTCAGTGAGCTTCACCGCCCCTTAGCCTATCCGGTTCTCAGTATCGGCGCCTTCGACGGCATACACAGGGGCCATCAGGCGATCATCCGCTTTCTGGTCAATCGGGCGCGCGAGAAGCACGGAACTGCGATCGTGCTCTCTTTCAGCCCGCATCCGCAAAGGATCATTACGCCAGCCACGGCTCCTCCCCTTCTTCAGTTGCCCGAACAGAAGGAGAAGATCCTCAGCGAAATGGGAGTCGACGTCCTGGTTCGCTTCCCCTTCAGCCGGGAAATATCCCTTTTGCCGCCCGAGCGGTTTGTCACCGAGGTCCTCTTTCACTGGGATCTCCGGGAGATCGTGGTCGGATCGAATTTCCGGTTCGGCCACAAAAGGTCCGGCGACTGCGGGACACTCGCCCAGATCTGCAGCCAGCGCGGGATTCCCGTGCACGCGATCCAGCCGGTCCACTTCCGGGGAGTCAGAATCAGCAGCACGAGGGTTCGAGGCCTTCTGCTGGAGGGACGGGTAGGGCTTGCGCGACGCATGCTGAACCGCCCTTACGAGCTCCGGGGAACAGTCGTGCGCGGCGCCGGAAACGGCGTAGCGCTCGGCTTCCCGACGGCCAATCTCGAGCCGCAGAACGAGCTGGCCCCGGCCGTCGGTGTGTACGCGGGACGCGCCCATCTCGCCGGGGGAGAACGGCCGTGCGTGATAAACATCGGGTTTCGTCCCACGCTCTACCAGCGTCCCGAGGGCGTTCCCGTCATTGAAGCCCATCTTCTGGATTTTAGCGGCGACCTTTACGGCACCACAATCAGCCTGGATTTCTGTACCAGACTGCGTGCCGAGAGACGGTTTGACTCCCTGGACAGCCTCAAAAAACAAATTGCGAAAGACATCAGCCTCGCCAGAAAATACGTGGCACGCGCTTTTCCGGGCAGTAGCTGATGTCTCCCTGCAAGAGAGCGGGGAGTACGCTGCTCCCGCTCGCGGCTCCGAACCGGATTTTGTGCGCGCGTCACAGGAAGGAGAGCAGGCAGACTGCTTATGGTTCCAATCGACGAAGTAAAGAGAATTGCCGATCTCGCAAAGCTTAATTACTCTCCGGATGAGCTCGAGCGTTTCGTGCATGACTTCCAGGAGATCCTCGATTACTTCGAGCACCTGAATTCCGCACCGACGGAAGGGATACATCCGACTTATCACGCACTGGAAGAATTCGCGGGCACCCCTTTTCGCGCGGACCAGACGCGGCCGTCTCTGGCCTGCACCGACGCCGTGTCCAACGCGCCACAGGAAGTCGAGTGCCAGTTTCGAGTGCCGAAGGTCATTGAGTAAGATACCAAGAGAATGCCAGAGGTCAATCAACTCTCCATCAAGCAGCTTCATAACGGTCTGAAACGCAGAGAGTTTTCGGTGAGGGAGATTGCCGGTGCTTTCCTGAGCTGCATCAGCCGGGTCGACGGCCAGGTGCGTGCCTTTACCAACGTCGAGCCGGAAAGGGTCCTGAAGCAGGCGGACGAGCTGGATCAGAAGTTGAGAACCGGCGAGCAGGGCATGGGATTCCTGACCGGCATTCCGCTCGCGCTTAAGGACAATATTGTCACGCAAGGCACCCGGACCACGGCCGGCTCAAGGATTCTCGAGGATTATGTCCCGCCTTACAGCGCCACGGTTGTGAACCGGCTCCGTCAAGCGGGGGCTCTCATCCTTGGGAAAACCAACTGCGACGAGTTTGCGATGGGCTCGAGCACTGAGAACTCAGCTTATTTCCCGACACGCAACCCTTGGGACCTGGAGCGTGTTCCCGGCGGGTCAAGCGGTGGATCGGCCGCCGCGGTCGCGGCAGCGGAAGCGCCAGCCGCACTCGGGAGCGATACGGGGGGCTCGATTCGCCAGCCGGCCGCTTTCTGCGGTGTGGTGGGCCTCAAACCGACCTATGGGCGGGTTTCGCGCTATGGGCTGATTGCGTTCGCCTCGTCCCTCGATCAGATCGGACCCATTGCAGGAACGACCGCCGACACGGCGATGGTGCTTCAGGCGATTGCCGGCCACGATGCGAGTGATTCGACATCAGCTTCCCGCGCCGTAGACAACTACCTCGTCGAGATTGGCCGGGACATCAAAGGACTTCGCCTCGGGATACCGAAAGAATGGTTCAGCTCGGGCCTGGACCCCAAGGTGGAGTCCTCCGTACGCGCAGCAATCAGCCACCTCGAGAAACTGGGCTGCTCAGTTGTAGAAGTTTCGCTGCCGAACACCGAATACGCGATTGGCGCCTACTACATCCTCGCGCCCGCCGAAGCCAGCTCAAACCTGGCCCGTTACGACGCGGTCAAGTACGGTTACCGGTCCCCGAATCCCAAGGACTTGGAAGACATGTACAAACGATCGCGCAGCGAGGGCTTCGGCGAAGAGGTCAAGCGGCGCATCATGATCGGCACCTACGTGCTGAGCTCGGGCTACTATGACGCGTATTTCCTGAAGGCGAGTAAGGTCAGAACGCTTATCGCGCAGGACTACTCGGCTGCATTTCGGGAAGTTGACCTGCTGGTTGGCCCGACCACCCCGTCGCTCCCTTTCAAACTGGGCGAAAAGACCGGGGATCCGCTGGAGATGTACCTGTCGGATGTGTATACGGTGACGGCAAATCTGGCTGGGATTCCCGCCTTGTCCTTACCCTGCGCGATTACCGAAGAGAATCTGCCCGTCGGGCTCCAGATCCTCGGCCCTCACTTTCAGGAAGGTTTGCTCCTGCGCGTGGCGCATGCCCTTGAGCAGGAACTGGGGCTGCAGAGGCCGGTATTACCGAGGTGAGGGAGCCTGGATTGCCAGGCCCTGTCAGCGTTATGAGTTCAGAATTGCCTGATTCTCACGACGCTGTCAGGCTCGTCCCCGCATCTTTCTCAATCGCCTGCAGAAGTGCATCCGGCTGCGTACCGCTGACCACCTGAAAGGTGATGACTCCATGCTCGAGCGCTTTAAGCGCGGTTTCAACTTTCGGAATCATTCCTTCGGTGAACGCTCCGTTTTGCAGGTACTGGCGCGCTTGTGCGGCGCTCAGCCGGGAGAGGAGAGTCGACCGGTCCTTCAGATCCAGGTAAATGCCATCGACGTCGGAGACGGAAATCAGGCGGTCAGCAGCGAAAGCGATGGCCAGCTCGGTAGCCAGGGTGTCGGCGTTGATGTTCAGAACCTGCCCTGATTCATCGGCACAAAGGCTGCAAATTACAGGAAGGTAAGGCGCCTCCACGAGCCGGCGGAGCGCTTCACGTCTCACTTCCCGAATCTCTCCCACGAAGCCGAAATCGATCTCCCGTGAAACTCCGCCCGGGCCGGTGATCTGCAGCGGCGGCCGTCTGGCGCTCTTCGTGATCAACGCGTCGTACGCCGTCAGCCCGAGCGCGGGGATCCCCTTGCTGACCAGCAGCGCAACCAGCTCTCGGTTGACTGCTGAGAAGACCATGGTGGCTGCTTCGAGCGTCCGTTCATCGGTCACGCGCCGGCCCTGGTATTGAACGACCGGGAGGCCAAGCCGCTTGGAGAGATCGGTCAGCTGCTTGCCGGCCCCGTGGACCAACAGGAGGCGATGGCCCGCCGTCCAGAGAGCATCGATTTGACGAGCCAGATTCAGCCGAAGGGCGCTCTGCTCCAGGACCTTACCGCTCAGCTTGATCACCAGTTTCATAGGGAGGCGAGAGTCGTGATGAATGAATCGATTTCCGCTTCAGTGATGATCAGAGGCGGCATGAGACGCAGAATGGACGGGTCATCCGAAGTCCCGGTCAAAATGCCTCTTGCCTGGAGCTCGCGCTGCACGCTCTTTGCGCTCGCCCAGCGTCCGGAAAAGCGAACGCCCAGAAGCAAGCCGGCGCCGCGCACCTCTTCCACAATGGGCAATCTTGAAAGCCGCTCCTGAATGGATTTCGAAACCCGGCGCACGTTGGCCAGGACGTCTTCCTCCCGGATGAGATCAAGAGTCGCCTCAATGCAGGCACAGGCAAGCGGTCCGCCGCCGAAAGTGGTCCCGAGATCGCCGCTCCTCACCTCGCGCGCCATTGCTTCGGTCAGCAAAAGGGCGCTCGCCGGGAACCCGGAGCCGATTCCCTTCGCCAGGGTGACCATGTCCGGATAAACCTGGTTGATCCCGGAATAAAGGAACCGGCCGGTTCTTCCAATCCCGACCTGCACCTCGTCGAAGATCAACAGCGCCTGGTGGCTGCGGCACGCCTGGCTCATTTCGACCAGCAATTCGCCCGGAATCACATTGATGCCGCCAAGACTCTGAATCGGCTCGACCAGCAAAGCAGCCGTTTTGTCAGAAACCGCTTGTCCCGCATCCTTCGCGGAGACAATCCGATGGCCGGGAACCGGCGTATTCAGGTACGCGGAGTACTTGGCGATCCCCGTTGCCGACAAACTGCCGTAGGTCCTGCCATGAAACGAACCCTCGAGCGAAATCACTTCGGTTCGTCCGGTCAAAGCCCGGGCCAGCTTGATCGCATTCTCGTTAGCTTCACTTCCTGAATTCGCCAAAAAAGCCTGGTGATACGGAGCGCCGGCCGCCTCGACCAGCTTGCGGACGGCACGCGAACGGACACTGCTATACACCACGTTGGAATAGAAGATGAGTTGGGCCGCTTGTTCCTGAATCGCGCGGACGATCTTCGGGTGGCAGTGTCCCGTCACCACCACCGCATGTCCGCCATAAAGGTCGAGGTATCGTTTTCCGTCGGAAGCAAAGACGTAGCAACCTTCTCCCCGCTCCAGGGAAATGGGCCATTTGGCATACGTCTTCAGCTGGTACCGATCTTCATCCGCCCAGGTATTCATGTCGATTTCGGTTTCCTGAGTTTCCTGCATGTTAATTCCTCGTGCTCGCAAACGGGCCACAGAAAAAGGGTGGAGGATGCGCCTCTCGACCCGCTCGTTCGAGGACCTTTCTGAAGACCCTCACTGCGTGCACGGCTCCGTAAGTACCGAAGCCCTCACGGGTGCACCGGCGCCAGGTCGAGAGCCGTCTCCTCCGGGAAGCCGAGCAAAAGGTTCAGGTTCTGTACGGCCTGGCCGGCGGCGCCCTTCTGGAGATTATCAAGCACCGACCAGACAATCAGGTGAGCCCCGTCGCTGGCGGCCCCGATATCCGTGTAATTCGAGTGGCGGACGTAGCTTACATCCGGTTTGTCCGCTACCCAGCGGATAAATGGCTCCGAGCCGTAATAGTCCTGATAAAGCCGGCGGATCATCTCGCTGTCCGCCGGACGGTTCAGTTCCATGTAATGGCTGGCGAAAATTCCGCGAACAAAAGGCGCCGAATAGGTCTGGAACACCAGCCGATTCTCACAGGCATCCTGGCGGTTTCCGACAGGCAAATTCAGCGCCTGAAGGATCTCCGGCAGATGCTGATGGCGAAACGGTTTGTAGGGAAACAGGCTGTTCGCGCGCCGCGGATGATGAGTCCCCGCAGTGGGCGAATTGCCGGCGCCCGAGGAACCTGTCTTAGCATCTACGAAAATCGGACCTTTGACCCAGCCTTCCCGAACGAGGGGATAGAGAGCCAGGATCGTGGCGGTCGCAAAACAGCCGGGGTTGGAAACGTAGCGCGCCCCCCGAATCTTCTCGCGATTGATTTCCGGCAGCCCGTAGACAAAATACTTCTGCACGTCGGGCCTTTCCATCGGGATGCCGTAGTACTCCTCGAAAACTGCCGGATCGTCGATGCGAAAGTCCCCGCTCAGGTCAATGACCGCCAGCTCTTTCGGCAACCCCGGAACGATCTTCATCGCCTGCCCGTGAGGAAGGGCGAGGAAGAGCAGATCCAAGTCCACGGCAGGCAAGCTTTCGACCGCCGAGAATCTGAGATCGAGAAGGCCTCGCAGATGCGGGTAGACTTCGGCGACGCTCTTCGTCACATGCTGCTGGGACGAGAGCCAGACGATTTCAGCGTGCGGATGCCTGAGCAGGATGTGGATCAGTTCCGCGCCGCCATAGCCCGACCCGCCGGCTACGCCGACTTTAACCATGGCATCAATGACTCCAGCAGGAAGGTGCACATCTTGCCGGCACTGTCAAAGGCGTTGGCAGCCGGGATCCCGAAATGGTCTTCAATGTAGCGGATCCCTTCTCCGCTGTCGGTGACCGGGCCTGAAATGAGAGCCGGACGGCGCGCGTGCGGAACCGAGCTGTGTTTGCCCATCCACTCGACAGCGCCCCAGACCCCCATCAGGTCGTTCGCGCACAGAATGGAGCAAAGGGAAGTCTCCATGAACTCGGTGTTCTCGAAGACAGAGGCCACCTGGTAGCCGCCGAGGATGCCGTCCCCCATCTCCAACACGATGAAATCCGGCTTTCCGTCGGCCAGATAATGCACCAGGGAACGGGCTACGGGAACCAGGCTTTCCACCTCGGTCGTGGAGGGGAGGCCAAAGTCCATGAAGCTCAGCACCTTCCTGGCGCCGGCCTTCTTCATCCCCTGCGTGTCTTGCAGACAAGCCACGCCTGCCACCTTGCCGGCATGCACGGTGAAGCCCTTCTCCGAAAAAAGGCGCAGGATCTGCTTGCAGACGGTCGTTTTCCCGGCGTTCATGCAAGTGCCCATGACCAGAATAACCGGGACCGACGGCAGCGGCGCCTCAATCCAAGGCAGGGCCCGGTGCTTGAGATTCAGAGGCCGCCCGTCGCTCGACACGGTCCCCAGGTATTCGACACGCGCAGGCCAGCCCAGATCACGGTTGAAAGCCGTGCACTCGCCGATCACGCCCCCTTTATTCAGGAGATGTAACAGGGTCCCGGGGCGGAGATAAAGGGGCGGCCTGCCCGAAAAACCCCGAAGAGCCTTGCGATTGCCCAGCACTCCCACCAGGATCTGTCCTCTTTCCAGGACAACTTCCTTCACTTCCGTGGTCTCGACCGTCGGATAGGCGGTGTTCACGTCGCGTACCCGCACCAGAACGACGTCTCCTTCGTCACATTCTCCACCGCAAACCACCGAGAGCGGGGCTTCGAGATTCATCCTCGCCACCGAAGACGCGTAGAGGTCGGGCACTAAAGGCTCGCCGGCCTCTTCCTGCCGCGTCGCTTTTGTCAAAAAGAATTCCGGTTGTTTCATTTCTAAAAGGCTCTCTCTCCTGTTGCTGTCCTGATATCAAGGAATGCGGGAGATTCCGGCCGCTATGGCGAGCGACGGCGAAATCGAACGGGATGGCGGAAGCTGTGACGCACCGGTTGCATAAAGGATAAATTTATGCATCTCCTTTCCGGTGTGTCAAGCGTCTTTCCTTGTTCGACCGCAGAATACTATGCAAGCTCACTGCATATTATACGAACACTGCGGACGCACTATCAGAAAAAACCGGGGTTCAGGGACTCTCGCGCCTGTTGAATAGAGAATAGACTCCGCGCCTGGGAAGGCCCAGGTCCTCGGCGGCGGTTCGGATCGCGTCGCGCTGGCTGAGGCCTCGTGTCTGCATCAGGCCGGTCACGTAAGCAACCACGTCGACAGGCTCCGTCCCGGATGGCGGCGGGGCCTCACCGGGTTCAATCACCAGCGTGTACTCTCCCTTGGGCTGTTCGCTCTCAACCTGCCGGAGCACTTCACTTGCCGGTCCGGAGTAGGCGGTTTCGAAGACCTTGGTCATCTCGCGAATCAGAAACGCGTCCCGGTTACCAAGCTGCCCGATTACGGTGCGCAGGAAAGAGACGAGATCGTGTGGCCCGACGTAGAAAACCAGGGTTGCAGCCACGGAGGCGGCCTCAGAGAGGAACTCACGCAACGCGGCCGCACGTTTGGGCGGAAAACCGAGGAACAGAAAGCGATCGGTCGGCAGACCGGACACCGAGAGAGCCGCTGTTACGGCGGAGGGTCCGGGAACGGGCACCACCGCCAGCCCCTCCTGGCGACAAAGAGCCACCAGCCGGTAGCCGGGGTCCGAAACCAGGGGAGTGCCCGCGTCGGAAACGAGCGCGATTTGTTCGCCTGCCAAAAGACGCCGGAGGATCTCCGGCGCTCGCCTGGTTTCGTTATGCTCGTGGTAGCTGATTGCCGGCACGTTGCTTCCGACGTGATTGAGCAGCTTGCGCGTGTGGCGCGTGTCCTCGCATGCCACCAGGTTGACTTCCCGCAGGATGCGGCTGGCGCGCTCGGTCAGGTCCTCGAGATTTCCGAGAGGAGTGGCGACAACGTACAGAGTCCCAGGCATAAGAAGAACCAGAAAAGAAGCCCGAAATCAGGAGTCAGAATGCCGGCAGGGCGGCGCGGTCGCAGTGTCGTTATTGTGACTTCTGATTCCTGCTTTTAGCCCTGGACTGTGGCGAAAACAAACAGATGTGTGAACGTTTTTTACGCCGAAGGCGTTAGGCAAGACAGC
>JBHGBF010000062.1:0-35240 GCA_041946865.1 Acidobacteriota bacterium
TTCAGTTTTCTGACCAGCGAACGACGAGGACGAAAACTGAAAATTGAAGCTCTGACACCTTTCACGGCCGGATTCCCATGGCCAGGCCGAACAGCGCCAACACCAGGCCGGCGTTTCGCGCTGCGTTCTCGCTGCCATGCGATTGGAACACCTCCACCATGAGCGGCTTTGTCCAGTTGTTCATCGTCCATTCCAAGCCGATGTAACAGACGAGGGCCATCGCCGCCAGCAGCACAGCCGGGTTGCGCAAGAGGCTGACCGCGAGATTGAACATCAGGCTACCTTCGCTGCCGAAGATCTCCAGCCGGAGGTAATTCTTGCGACCGCTCGCGAATCGGGTCGCCATGAATGTTCCCAGCGCGCCGTCCCGAAATCGGGCCAGGAAGTACAAGGCATCATCGGCTGTGACTATGCCTTTGCCGTCGCCTGCCGGCAGGCGCCTCTCCTTGATGAAGACTTCCTCGGCCCCACAGACGGCCTCGATCTCGCCGACCAGAAATCGTGCCAGATCAACCGTATGGGCGTTCATGTCGCCATGCGCGCCGAAGCCGCCCGCCCTCTTATCGTGCCGCCAGACGTACGGGAAGTCCGGATCAACCAGCCAGTCCTGGTAATACACGGCGTTGAAATGGAAAACCCGCCCGATCTTGCCCTCCTGGATCATCTGTCTGGCTAACGCAATGGCGGGCACGCGACGGTAATTGAACGCCACCATGTGGCGGACGTTACCCTCGCGCACGGCATCCAGCATTTGCCGGGCCTCGCCGGCGTTCAAGGCGATCGGCTTTTCGCAGATCACATGCTTTCCGGCCTTCGCTGCCGCCACGGCAATCGGCATGTGCAATATCAAGAACTTGACCTGTTCTGCGCCTTCACTTGCCGCGGAACGCCCCCTGCAGCTTGGAGGCACTCCACTATGAGTCGGGCCATTTCGGGGCCTTGGCAGCCCGACTCCCACAACTCGCCAAAGGCGATCATCGTGTGCTGCAAACGGCTCCTTTGTTGGCAGAATTCTCCCAGTCTCGCCGGAAGGCCTGGAGGCCGAGATCGGTGAGAGGGTGGCCGAAGAGCTGATGGAAAAGAGACTCCGGCACCGTCGCGATGTCCACGCCGGTCCGGAGGCAGCACAAGACGTGGTTCTGGGTCTTGAGGCTGCCTGCGATGATATCGGACCTGAAGCCGTAATTGCGTTTGATCAGCATTGTGTCGCTGACCAGCTGTGCGCTCTCATTGGCCACAGCGTCCAGACGGCTCAACACGATGCTGACAAAACTGGCGCCAGCTTTCATCGCCAGAAACGCCTGTGTGGCGGAAAAGACCATGGTGACGTTCGTGCGGACCTTGTCCTGTTCCAGGCACGGGACGGCCCGAAGCCCCTGCGGCGTCATCGGGACTTTGACCACCACATTCGGCGCAATAGAAGCAATGGCGCGCGCTTCCTGCGTGATTTCGGCTGCCGACTCGGCCATCACTTCGGCGCTCACCGGCCCGCTGACGACCTGGCACATCGACGCCACCACTTCCAGGAAGTCTCTTCCGGTCTTGGCGATCAGGCTGGGGTTGGTGGTGACCCCGTCGACCAGACCGGTCTGGCATGCTGCTTTGACTGCTTCCACGTCCCCTGTATCGAGAAAAATCTTCATGCTCGTGTCCTCCGTTCTTCGCTGTGCTCGCATATCGACTTGATGACTTCCAGGCTGACCTTGAGCGTGAGGCCGGTCTCCCAAGTCTTCGACCACCAGATCAGCCCCGCTGAGATCTTTGTTCCTAGTGTATCCATTCGTAGTGACGAGACAGGAACCCGGCTGCCTGGGCCGCTTGCAGCCCGTTGCGGCTGTCCTCCACGACAAACGCATTCGTCTGGCCGGCGTCCGGAGGTACATGTCGAACCTCGGTTACGGCTTCAACCACGCCGCCGCCCGCGTCGGATTGGACCGCGCCCACCAATGAGCGACATTCCGCCCTTCCCAGTTGTAGCTGAGTTGCATAGCCCTTTCGCCCAAGCCAGGGCGGCTTCGAAATCCTGCCGCCCCAATTCGCCACCAAACGGTCCAGCAAATCCAGTTTCACTAAAGACGGGAGCCATTCGGGAACATTCCAGTCGCCCCACTTCCGCCACGAATCGTCCACCTGGATATAGGACCAACGGTCCAGGGCGAGACGGCCCACGGACGGTCCTGCCGGCCGAGACGCCAGCGGGCCGTGGCTCGCCGGTGTCGAATCGTAGGCGACGAGCAGTACCGGGCCGGGCCAGTTCACCTCCGCCGCGTGTTCCTCGGTTTTCGAGAAGATGTGGAAGGTGTTGTCGCCTTTCCGGAGCAAGCGAACCGGCACAGGAATCGCGTCGTGACTGTAGTTGTGAACGAGGCCGACCCGCTCGACCAGTCGTTGCCCGTTCACGCCGATCTCGTCCGCGTGCGCGGCCGACCAGGTCGAAAGGACCAGCTCGGCGGCCGTCGCGCGCGCCAGGTCATCCGGTATTTGAAGGGAGCAGGTCTTTCGCGCGCCGACGCGGGCTCCAAAATCCTCGGGGACGTCCGACGGCAGGTACATCTTCACGGAGCGGCTGTCGCGCCGCTTCAGTATGAGCAAGATCGGCCGGGTCATGACCGAGACCCCATAGGAGTCCGTCACGCGCGCCGTCACCTCGATCGGCTGGTCCTGGTCCGGCACCCACGCAGTGTCCCAGACAATGGAGTAAGGAGGCCGGGTCGCCGTCCCGAGCACTCCCCTGATCTCGCCCCGCTCATAGTAGTACTGCCAGTCTCGGAAGACCCCGTCACCGTCGTAGTCGAAGTCGTAATACCGGCCGATGAAGTCGACACGAACCACGCCGCCCGGCAGATTGCTCCTGAGAGGTATCGCCTCGACCGCCAGATGCGGGTGATCGCCGACAATCGCACCGGTTGCCGGAGCGACCATCCGGGCTTCGACGGACGATCTCTCCGGGGCGTAGTAGACACGAATAGTGAACGCATAAACCCAGTAAAAGCCCCAGTCGAAGCCGTGGCAAAGCTGAGGTCCGGCCAGGAACTCCACTGTGTTGACGCCTCTTTTCAGACTCGAGAGGGGAAGCGGCGCGGTGGCCCTCAGAAGGGTCCGGTAGTAGCAGACAGGCCGGCCCGGTGTGCCTTGGGGCTGAGGGATATCCAGCCAGTCGCCCGAATTAACGCGAAAGCGCTGACCCGACGTGCCTATGTGGCCCCCCCAGTATTCGATGACGATTTCCGCCCGCAGCGCGCCTGCGAGATCGTCGATCACGATGTGACGGGGCTCCCGGGAACCCTTGTGCAAGTTCTGCGCGCGCGGGTTTTTGGCCTCCGGGTCGAGCTCGTGGAAGCGAAACCCGTAAGTGAATTCCCGAAAAACGTCCCCGGGTTCGGGGCCAGACCCCAGCAGGGAGACCGCCAGGGCAGTCACCACAGGCCAGAGCGCGAGCCAGCGCAACGGGTTGGATTTCAGAGACACGGCCGTAAACCTCGTCATCGGGTCTATGATCATAATGTCGTGATAGCGGTGATTCTGACCATTCATAAGGAGTGAGCTGAGTTGAGATTACCTCAGCCTGGCTGCGTCGTTGCGCCAGACATGGAGAAATTTGTAGTTGTCCCAGGCGATGCTGACGAGGTCGAGGTCGCCGTCGCCATCGAGGTCGACAGCCTGCGTGCCGAGGTGGCTTTCCTTGCCGCGATCGAGCACGTGTTCGGTGAACTTCCCTCGGCCGTCGTTTTCATACAGGAGCAACTTCAGGTCGGGCCCTTTGTGCTCGCAGGTAACAATATCCTTGTCGCCGTCGCGGTCGAAATCGGCCACGTCGAGGTTGTTGAGCGACCAGGTGGTCGTGACATGGCGCCGTACCCAAGCGGTCGAGGCCAGGTCGGCGGGCTGCTCGAACCAGTACAAATTCGCGTCGGGCTCTTTGCCGGGATAACGCTCTTCGCTGACAACGAAATCGATCCGGCCATCGCCGTTCATGTCGCGGGCACGCACCCGGTCGACAGGGTGCGGCCTAGTGGCGCCGACGACAAACTTCTTCCACTCGCCGCGCGCCGCGCCGGGATTCTTCCACCACGCGAGATACTCGGCGCCTTCCTTCGTGTTCCCCGCGACGAGATCGACCCAGCTGTCGCGATCGACATCGGCGAAATCGATGCCCTCGTCGGAGGCGTCCTTGGTGATCAATGTGCGCGGCCAGTTGCCGGCCTCAGGCTTGTCCGGAATCTCGAAATAGTAACAACCGTCCTGCGTCGCAAACGTGATCTCGGGCCGTCCGCCGGGCACGATCGGCGCGACCGCGAAACCTTGGCTGTTGGCATGGTCGGTGCGTGGAACTGTCCCGATTTTGCGCGCGGCCCACGCGGCGCCCGCGCGATCCTCGGCTTCTAGCCAGTAGATATCGGGCAGCGCCATGGCAATGACGTCGGCGAATTCATCGCCGTCGACATCGAGCGCGAGGCAGGCATCAACGTTCAAGCCGAAATCGATGCGCTCCCATTTGCCTGTCATGTCACCGCCGGGATTCCGATAGGCGTAACGTCCGGAGACAATGTCCTTCAGGCCGTCACCGTTGAAATCGGTGGTCGTGAGGCCGAAGTAGCGCACCCAATTCGGGATGGGTGGCTGCTCGAACTCGCCGAAGGTGGCGCGGCGGTTGTCGACCTCGATGTAGGTCCATTTGTCGAGCGACAGGGGGCGATTGCCGGTCTGGTTTTCCCAGAGGCGAATCGGTCCCATCCAATAGCTGCGCGGCCCCACGATATCCAGATCGCCATCGCTGCCGACATCACCCAGCACGGCGGCATAAACGCCGTCTTGCGCCAGGTCCTCGCGCCGCCATTTAGAGCCGTCGCCGGCAGGGTTGTAGAAGACGCTGACCGACCAGGGCGCGAAATTTTCCTGGGGTCCGCCCGCCGGATCGTGGCGCATGAACTTCGCGGCCAGCACGTCGAGGGTGCCGTCGTTATCGAGGTCACCGATATCGACGGTCTCGCACCAGTCGAAGGTTTCGGCGATCTTGTGCTCTTTCCACGGCCCAGTTTTCACCTGGGCGAGATTTTCGACGGAATACCAAGCGAGCGGATACCCGACTTTTTCGGAGTGCGAGAAAACGACGTCGAGCAGTCCGTCGCTGTTGATATCCGCGCTGCCGACATAGGCGGCGTTGTCGGGCCATTTACCGGTGTTCTGGTTGAACCACTTGGGGTCGATTTCGTGATGTATGTACTCGCCAAGCAACGGATCGGCGGGGGTCTCGAACCAGAAACCGTTCAGGACGATGTCGGGATCGCCGTCGAGATCGAGGTCGGCCAGTGCGAGGCCTTCGCGCTTGACGTGGGCCAGACGCTTCACCTGCCAGCTGTCCGGTTTTTGGAAGAACAGCGACGTATTCTCGTGGTTGCGGACAGCAATATCCAACCGTCCGTCGCGATCGATGTCGCCGGTCGCGATGTCCTTGATGTCCCATTCGGGCAGGCTGCCGATCGAATGCTCCTCCCAAAACGCCGGCGCCGGGGCGCCGGGCGCGGCAGGACCCGGGTTCTCATACCAAAGCACCGCGCGTGTCTTGTCGGGCAGAATTTTCCCGCTGACGAAGTCGATCCGGCCATCGCCATTCACATCGACGACGGCAAACCGGTCTCCGGTCACTTCGCCTTCAAAAACCAGCACATATTTGAAGTCGGGCCAGCGCAGGTAAGTGAGGCCGGCGACCCGGCCGGGCTGGTTGATATGGATTTCGTCGCGATGCATATGCAGCGCGACGTCGTTGTGGCCGTCGCCATCCAGGTCGGCGACCTTAGTGTGGCTGATGAACGGCGAGATAGAGCGATGCTTGAACGCGCCCGACTCCGAAGTCGGCGGTTGCGGCGGGACGGGGCGAAATTGCTCGTCGGCCCCGAGGGCGGGCAGGGTGACAAGCCCGAGACCAAACACCAACGCACGAATCGAACCGTAGTGATCTTGACGTCTCATAGTTTTGTCTGTAGTTCTGTAGTTTTGTCTGTAGTTTTGCCTTTAGACGATCAGATGGAGGCGGTTGAGATCCGAGTTTCGGAGGTGTGTCGAACCTCGGCTTACGGCTTCGACCACGCCGCCGCTTGCGTCGGATCGGACTGGGCCCACCAATAAGCGACATTCTCAACCGCATAGTCGCGCAGACGGCCGGGCGGGAGCTGCTCCACCCACCGGGCGGCGGCCGCGGGGTCCTGCGCCGACCAGGCCGAGACCATCGAGATCACGGCGTCGTCCCGCGCCCTGCCGGGCGGCAGGCTCGAGACAAACTTGCCGGCGCCACGCAGGTCCCGGCCCGCCCAGCCTGCCGTCATGCTGGCAATCACCTTTTCGCGGCGGCGTCCTTCGGGCAACGCGGCCGCCCAGGCGGCCGCAGCCTTGGCATCGCGCTGGACCCACCGCCCGGCCAGCGAAACCACCAGGCTGTCCTGGCCCTGCGGCAGCCGCTCGGCGAATTCCAGCGCCCCGCGCGGGTCTCGCCCTTCCCAGTTGTAGCTGAGATGCATCAAAGACCGAGCTTTGTCCGCTCCGTCCGGCAGCCCTTTCGCCCAAGTCAAGGCGGCTTCGAAATCCTGTCCGCCCCAATTCGCCACCAAACGGTCCATCAAATCCAGTTTCACTTGTCCGGCGGACAACGCGGCAATCAGTTCGCTTGCTGTGGACGGATCTTCGTTCATGAACCGCTCGGCCAGCGATTGAATGGTCCCTTCTCTGACCGGCCCGGGCGCGAGGCCCATGGCCCACTTGGCCGCCGCTGGAGGGTCCGTCTGGGCCCATTGTCCGGCGATCTGAAAGAACAGCTTCGTCTGGTTTGCCGTCAGCAGTTCACCTCTCTCGCCGAGCTCCTCTGCCAGCGACGCGGCCCGGGAAGGATCGAGCCTGGCCAGCCCCGTCAATAACGCCTGCTGCAAGTCGGGGCACATCTCTTCGGGCACGATGTCGCCCAGACGAGCCAGCAGCTGTTCGATCACCGCCTGATCGAGGTTGGCGACGAAAACGGCGAGGACCTGCTCCCGCCGGTCCGCAGCGGTGTTTTTCCACTCCTGCTCGAGAGCACCCACCCTGCCTGCATCATCCCAGTCCCGCTTGAGCTCCTGCAGCCGCGCCGCCAGCTCCGCGAAGCCGGGGACGACCTCCCAGGCAGTGGAAGGACCTCGGTCGGCGCACCCGTGCTTTGACGCGGCCATTGAGGATTCGACATCCCCGTCTTGCTTCGCCGCGCGACCAAGGCCGCCCAAGCCACGCAACACCGGCTGCTCGTGAAAAAACACCCCCATCAACAGAATCGCTACTCCGGCTGCCAGGGTCAGAAAGACGAGGCTGCGTTTCGTCTTCATACTCCTCCACCTTGATGAAATGCGGTGCTTTCTCAATAAGGGAGGTGATTCAGACCCGTTGGGACGTCTTGGAAAAGCGAGGAAATGGTTCGCCGCGCTAAAGCGTGAACTCCGAACCCAAGGACCACGGAGTTTTGGAATCCACGCTTTAGCGTGGCGAACCATTTTCTCGCCCTCTCGATCCCAAGGGGCTCCAACGGGTTTGCATTACACCCCCCAGATGACGCTCGCCGTCTCAGTTGCCGGCGTTATACAGGTTCTGTATCTGGGTCTGGGTCAGGGCGACGTTATAAACCCTCACCCCGTCCACGCGGCCGTCCAAGGCCTCGCCTATGGCGCCGTTGACACCCAGGCGCAGCGGCGTGCTGTACCCGGTGATGTTCCCGGTGACACTGAGCGGCGTTCCCGCCGGCGCCCCGTTGATGTAGAGGGTTATCTGAGACCCGTTATACACCCCGGCCACGTGATACCAGGTGTTGGCCACCACCGATCCTCCGGCCACGGATTTGCCCACGCCCCCAATCGTCAGCCAAATCCGCAGTTGGCCGTTGCCCAGCCGGTGCAGCGAGTAGGAGTGATAGGGGCTCTGGTGCTGCGTGGCACTCTTCGGTTTGGAGAGGATGATCTCCGGCGTCGAGTCGATGACATCGAATCTCACCCATGCGGCCACCGTGATCTGATTCCCGGTGATGTTCAAGCTGGTTGAATTCGCCGCCTGGGCGTAGTCGTTCGTGCCGTCGAGCAACACACAGCCATTCGTCCTGCCCGCGCTGTTGAAGGCCGCGCCGTTGGTGAAGGTGAGGATATTGCCGTTGCCGGACGAATCGGCGGTGGCGCTGCCGGAATCCACGAACTGATAGTCGGCCCTCGGCGAGGGCCAGGTTGTGGCGCTGGCCGTGTTCGAATTGGCCGAGTCGCCCGCGGCGTTGGTGGCGCGTACCCTGTAGTAATAGGTAGTGCTGGCCGACAGCCCCGTGCTCTGATAGCTGGTTTGGTTAGCGCCGGTCGTGTTGGTGACCAGGCCGGAAGTGAACGAGGAATTGAGCGCGCGGTCGAACTCGAATCCGGTCTCGTTGGTCGAGTTGTCTGTCCAGGCGAGATCGATCTCGCTGGGGGAGACGGCCGTGGCCGTCAGGCCGGATGGAGCCGCAGGAGGGACCGCGCTGGAAACGACCTCGACCCAGTTCAAGTCCATGTAATCCAGCGAACCCATTACCACGCGCATGACTTGCTGTCCGGCGTTCAGAGACACGCCGCTGACAGTCACGGTTTGATACTGGTCCCAGTCCGGCATTTGAGGCACGTTGACCGTACCGGTCTTATTGACCCCGTCGAATTCGATGTGCATCGTCCTTCCCGCGTTCGCGGACCCGACGCGAATGTCGATATCGTAGGTGCCCGCCGTCGCGACGTTGACGGTGTATTCCAGCCATTCAGCCGGCTGGAACCAGCCGACAGCGTAACCGGCGCCTGTGTCCGCGGTGGTTTTGATGTCCACATCATCGGTGCGGTATTGGCTGCCCGCGTTTCCGGCAGTGAGGTCATGATAGGCGACGCCTTCGCCGCCCACATCATAATCCTCCGCCTGGATTATGCCCGGGATGGCCCAGGCGATCCCCCCATAAGGCCCTTGCGCACCGCCGGAGGTGGTCGCACTTGCGGTGTTGGAATTGGCCGAGTCGCCGTAAGAGTTGGTGGCGCGTACCCTGTAGTAATAGGTAGTGCTGGCCGACAGTCCCGTGCTCTGATAGCTGGTTGTGTCAGCGCCGGTCGTGAAGGTGACCAGCCCGGAAGTGAACCCGGAATTGAGCGCGCGGTCGATCTCGAATCCGGTCTCGTTGCTCGAGTTGTCCGTCCAGGCGAGATCGATCTGGTCGGAGGAGACCGTCGTGGCCGTCAGGCCGCTGGGCGCTGAAGGGGGGGAGCCGACCCAGTCCCAGGGAAGAGGCATTACAAGGTTGTTTATGGTATAGGTTCCATTGACATTCTTTGAGGTCTCCACATTAATCTCATGGTTGGCGATATACCATGTGCTGGGGCTGAACAAGCCGCTCAGATTCGCCCAGGCGTCGATAATCTGCCTCGTTTTCACCGAGCCGCTGTCAGTATACTCTGTCCGCACGGCAAACAATTGCCAGAACCCGTTGAAAGCGCGCTGGTACAACTTGTACGTGCCCGAACCGCTTGGGCTGATCTCGCCTAGGTACGTGGTGTTGGCGTAGTTGGCCCAGGTCGTCTGAGAGTCCCTGCTGTTCTGAACGATGTAGCATTCCTTGACCCCGTCGTAGTTCCACGTCCCTCCCGTTTCCGTTGGAGCGATGGTGAAATAGGGACCGAAGAACCACGGCAGACCGCCAGTGTGCGAGCCGGTCCAAGACACAGTATAGTCGTTGGGAATTGTTGTGATTAGTGGGTACAAACCACCGTTTGCGGCAGCGAATGCCATCCTTATCTTGGACATGAGGCTGCTTTGGGAGTCCGTGGTGTAAGTCGATTTGTACCAGATAAACGGATCTGTATCGTTCCATTCCCGCAGCAGGTAAGCACTTCCCTGATTATTCCACCATGTGGCCGACCTCTTGTAGTTAGCAAAGTTAACTGTTTCCCACCCGGTGGTCGAGCCGGCATAAAGCAAAGCCGCAACCACTCCCAATACCGCAAACATGGGTACCAAAAGCCGAGACAACCTTGCGAAATGCATCGTGTGTAATCTCATAATCCACCTCGGTCCTTCCATAACCGCTGGATTGCTGGCATACACCTTGTGAAATGCGGAAATGCGGTACTTTCTCAATAAGCACCGCATTTCATTACTTGGATCGCCTTCGGCTTAGAACCTCAGCCTCAACTGGAACTCGATCTCCCGCGGAGCGAACGTACCCATTCCGTGGACCCCGAAGCTCGAGTTGTTTCCGACTCCCGGCTGCAGATTGCCGGTGGTCAGCACGTTTGTTCCGCCCAAGGACCTGGTGACACCGCTGGGAAGGAACCTGGTCATGTTGAGAACGTTGCTGGCCCGAGCCGAGAAATCGAGACTGAACTGTTCGGTCAAGTCAAACCTCCTTTCGACGGCCATATCGAAGTTCGTCTGTCCGAGAGAGCGGATATCCGAAAAACCATAGGACGCATTGCCATACCAATTAATGTCGGTGATCGTCGACCCGTTGGGAGTAGTCACCACGCGCCCTCTGAAAGCCTCGACGTTGTATTTCAGAAAGCAGAAATTGCAAGGCGTAATGATAGTGCCTCCCGGAAGCGTTACCTTCGTCTTGCCGTCGTACCATCTCTGGAGCTCTTTCGGGACCTCCACCGCCACACCGGGTAAACGATCCGGCCTTCCATTGAGGCTACCGGTGTTACCTCCCTCGATGAGAAGCGGGAAGCCGCTCTGGACGCTGAAAAGGCCTGAGAGCTTCCAGCCACTGACGATCCCTTGAAGGATGGGATGGTCGAGACTGAATCGGCGGTTTTTCCCAAAGGGCAAATCGTAAACCGAGGTAAGAACGAAGCGATGCGGTATGTCCTGAAGCGACACGCTCTTGTTGGCGCCAAGATCAACCTGGTTGAATACGCTCAAAGAGCCTGTGTCCGAATAGCCGTTGTTGTGCGACTCGGACCCGGCAAAGCTGAGGGATTTTGACCAGGTATAGTGAGCATTGAGCAGGAGTCCCTGGCTGAAGCGCCTCGTCACCTGGGCCTGCAGGGCATGATAGTTGGAGAATCCAAAGCTGCGCTCCAATACCATGCTGCCGAAAAGCGGGTACGGGACCATGGTCCACCACTGCTGAATGGTCCGGCTGCCCTGCACTCCCTGAAAAGGAATAAGGGCGCCGGTCGCGGGCTGTAATGGATTCGGCACCTGTGTGTTGGCTGGATTGTTCTTCCCGTTGCTGTCTATATATGTCTGCCTCCACGCCGCCAGCTGTGACGGTGGGAGGTACTGAATACTGTTCGCGTCAACTCGGGCAACGGGCAAATGATCCCCTTTTGAGCCAATGTAGCCGGCTGAAACCGTCCAGTCAGCCGCCAGTTTCCTTTCGACAAAGAAGTTCCACTGCTGCACCATCCCGTTGCGGTAATCGTCATAGGGAAACCGGTTCGTGGTCCCCCCATACAGGGCCGGGGCCGATTTGTCGGGGCCGGTTATCGGGACGATCTGGGTCGTTTGATCCATAGTCCCCACGATTACGCCCGCCGGGGTGGGGCCGTAGGGAAGGTTGAACGTCCCCGACACGAATGGATTGGCCCCATATGTGAACGGTCCGTCGAAGTACCCCGTATTAGTGGGCAGATAGGTAATACCGTAGCCGGCGCGCACCACCAGGTCCTTCGAGAACTGATAGGCCAGGCCAATGCGCGGACCAAAATCCTTCCACTGAGTCTCCCAAAGATTGCGACCCGCTCCGTCGACTCCGGGAAAATAGATGCCGCCTGCCCCGTAGAAGGGGTTATCCCCTGAAAAACTGAAGGAACTGAATCGATTGAAGCGTTCGGTAGGGCCGGGTTGCAGATCCCATCGCAACCCCAGGTTGACGGTGAGCCGGTCGGTGGCCCTCCAGGTATTCTGGCTGTACAAGGCGAAGTACTTCTGTGCCAGGGCCATCAGGGCCACCTGTCCCTGACTGACTCGAAGAAATCCACTGCCCAAGAGCAGGGATGCTCCCTCGTGCCCGGCGCTCTCCGCGGTAACCGAACCCACGCCGCCACCGCTTGCATTGATGGTGCCTCCCCGCGTATGGTCCGCAAAGGGCACAATCATGACTGACGCCTGGGCATCTGTATAGTTTGACAAGTAGACCCGGAATTCGCCCCCGAACTTGAAGGTCCAGCGATCCCGGGTTTTCGTCCCGCTGAAGACCAGCTGATGATTGGTCTGCCTTTCCCTCTTGTTCAGGGAGCCACCGCTCTGCAGGGGGCTCCATGAGTTGACGTTGATCTGATAGCTTGGGGGGACACCGGGAACAGGAATGATCGCGGCAATGGCTGATGGAACGCCGAACTGGCTGTAGTCGTCGAATCCCTCGACCGCCCCGACCTCGTTATTGGTGTTGATCCGATTGACGCCGTAACGCAGATCGAACACCAGCGTCGGCGAGAGCGTAATCGTGTCCCCCAGCGAGAAATAGGGGTTCCTATCGTTGTTGAATCGCCCTACGAACCCGTCAGGATTATAAAAGGGATTGTCCGGCCCCCAAGCGTTTGGACTAACGATCTCGCCCTGGCTGATTCCCCAAGTGGCATAAAGAGAGCTCCTGCCGGACTGGTAATCCAGGCGCGAGTTGAGGCTGGTACGCCCGAAGTCCTGGATTCCGTAATAGTAATAATTGTTGGTGTTGTAAACGTCGTCCGGCGTACGGTTGGGAAGCGGATAGTAGCTGAACAGCTTGACGATGTAAGGACTCGGGTTGGGGATAATCGCGTTGGCGATCTCCGCACGCTGGTAATTTCCGCCTCCGACGGCTGTAACCTTGAATGGATCGAAAAGGCGCTGCGGCGTCGGGGTCCCGTTCACGTTCCGGAGCGTTTGGCTGAAGTCTCCGATCCGCTCTTCGGCGGTGGGCACCTTTCGGAGGAAATCGATGCCCTTGTGGTGCATGAGTCCTTCGTAACTGACAAAGAAAAACGCCTTGTCTTTGACGATCGGCCCACCAGCGGTGGCGCCGTAGGAGTGGACCTTGAAAGCCGGCTTGTCGATCCTCCGCGCATTGTTGTTGAAGGAGTTGGCGTTGAAGGCGTCGTTGCGCGAACGGTAGAAGGCAGAGCCATGGAGCCGGTTAGTCCCGCTCTTGGTGGTAAGGGAGATTACGCCCTGAGCGCGACCGTACTCCGCCGAGAAGTTATTGACGATGGTCCTGACCTCCTCGAGCCCTTCGCTGTTGGGCACCACGGCCGCTTCATTCCACGCCGAACCCTGCACACTCACGCCGTCCAAAGTAATGTCGTTGCTGAAGGCCATGCCGCCGTTGACCGTCATGGCCGAGAAATTCCGTCGCGAGTCAATCCCCACGCCAAACGAGTTGAAGCCTTGGGTGTCCTGCATTCCCTGCCGGGGAACCACTCCGGGCTGCAAGATCGCATAGGTATAGGGATTATGGGTGATGTTCGGCAGGGTCTCGATGACCGTTCTCTCGGTCAGTCCCTGCACGGAACTGTTTTCCGTCTGCAGCTGACCGGTATCGGACTTCACTTCGACGGTCGTCGTGACCTCGCCAACCTCGAGCCGCGCCGTGACTCGCACCGTCTGAGCGGTCGCCAAGGCAACACCATTCTGCTGGTAAGCCTTGAAACCCGGCATCTGGACGGTCAGCGTGTAACGTCCCGGGGCCAGGTAAGGGACCAGGAAGTCCCCCACGTCACTGGTGATCGCTCGGACCGCGAGATTGGTCTCCTCGTTGGTGACGGTAACTTCGGCGCCGGGTACGGCGCCGCCACTGGTGTCCACCACCGAGCCGGTGATAGCTCCGGATTTGATCTGGGCTGCTGCCATGCCGGAGGCCAACAAGGCAATGGTCAGGCAAAGCCCTAACTGAACCAACCAAAAACGCCAGCGAAAACCCTTTGTTCTCATAACACCCTCCCTCTCGTGGCTGGGATTAGATCCCACCTGGTAATGGCCTGGGATGCCATCGTCTGGTCAAGAAATATCATTCAGAGGCGCCGAGCGCCTGAAATCCCTGTGTCGTTACGTTCGATTAATCCGCCAAGGTCCGGGTTATCCGGGCCAAAGTGTTTCAGCATCACGAGGGGATCCGCCAGGGACGTGTTGGTGACGCGGACACCCTCCCGGGCCGCCGATTCGCTTACGAAAAACTCGTCGTAGGTCAGCTGTCCGAATCGAATCAGCGCGGGGGTCTCAACGGGCCACACCCCCATGGTTCCGTGGCCCTGCATGACGATGAGCCCGTACGCGGCTGAGTCCTTAACCGTTACCGTTCGTCCGGGTAGGACGGTTAATTCTTTTGCGCTGAACGCTTGCGCCTTGTAGCAGATCCAGTTGTCGATATAACCCTCGGCTCGCATCACCTCCCGAGGACGAACCGGCTTCGGCCTCATAAATCTGTTTTTCGCGAAGTCCGGATCCACGTTCTTCTCCCAGTCGATGACCTCCATCAGGTAGTCGACGTCGTTCAACCTGTCTTTGGGTGTGTCTTTCCAGAGGAGCTCGACGGGCACGATCTGGTCGCCGGTCAACGACTGGTACATCGCAAAGACGTCGGACGCCTTTTGGGGTTCGTAGGTGCAAAGGCTGCCCGGAGCGTGAAGAACGCCGGGGGGAACATCCCACCCGGTTCCAACTTCCAGCCGGTAGGCCCGGGACAGATTAGTGATCTTGTTATCGCCCTTCTCGAAATCGGCGAGGCAGCGGCGCAGTTCATCCTTGGTCACGCCCGGGGTCAATCCGAAAAAGCTGTAAGGAAAGTCACCCCCATGATTATTCACCTGCGGCGGGAAGTAATACGCTTCGGGTTTGCCGACCTGACCGGTCAGACGGGCATGCTCGTCCCGGTGGTGAACGTGGTGAGGCAGCGCTCCCTTGTTGTCAAAAAACTTCGAGTACATGGGCCACCGGCGATACTGATTCCAGATCCGCTCGCCTATGAGACGGGGACCCAACTCATCGATCGCGTCCCGCAGGAGGAACTGGGATCTATCCTCGCCGACGATGAAGCTCAGACCTTCGTTGGGGCTGGTCAGCGGCCCGTTGTCGGCCGGTGTCGTTGAAGAAAACCATCGCTCATCGATCCCGCCCCGCTCCCCGCCCAAGGCATAGTAGTCATCCGGGTGCAGCTTGATGCGCCGGCCCGGAACACAAAACGAACGTGGGACCCAGTTCGGCGCCAGGCGAACGATTCCATTCCCGTGCTCCAAAGCCCTTTCTGCCTGAGATCTCAACGACACTGTCTGACTCCTTCCCAATTCCGGCTCGCCGCCGACTCGAGAACGGCATCACAAAGATACTGTGTCGCCAACGCTTCCCTGAAGGTTGGCGACGTCGCTTCTCCCTTTTCCAGGTTCGCTAAAAAATCGGCCACCTGGTGAACGAACGTATGCTCGTATCCGATCTGCAGCCCCGGAACCCACCACTTGCTCATGTAGGGCATGTCCGAGTCGGTCACGTGGATCGATCGCCATCCCCGGACAACAGAATCGTCCCGATGGTCGAAATAGCTGAGCCGGTGCAGGTCATGCAGGTCCCAGGCGATGGAACCCTTTGCGCCATTGATCTCGAGCGTGTACAGTGCCTTGTGACCGCGCGCATAACGGGTCGACTCAAACGTCCCGAGTGAGCCGTTCGCGAACCGGGCCAGGACCGCGCACGCGTCATCGATCCGGACCGGCGCCACTCGCCCGGTCAGGTTATGTTTGCGCTCTTTGACGAAGGTCTCGGTCATCGCGCTGACCCGGTCGACCGGGCCGTTCAGCCACCACGCCGTATCGAAGCAGTGGGCCAGCAGATCGCCAGTAACCCCGCTTCCGGCTACTGCGGCATCAAGTCGCCAGAGCGCTTGCCCTCCTTGGGGGAGGTCGGCCGATATCGTCCAGTCCTGTAAGAAGACCGATCGATAGTGAAAGATCTTGCCCAGCCGGCCTTCATCAATCAGACGCTTGGCCAGGGTGACAGCCGGGACCCGGCGGTAGTTATACCAAACCGTGTTGCATACACCCGCTTTCTCGACCGCCTCCACCATTTCGAGCGCCTCTCTCCCGTCCCTCGCAAGGGGCTTCTCGCAGAGGATCATCTTGCCGGCGGCTGCCGCAGCCTTGGCGATCTCGCTGTGAAGGTCATTTGGCACGCAGATATCGACGGCGTCGACATCAGCTCGCTCAACCAGGCGGCGCCAGTCGGTCTCCATCGATTCGTACCCCCACTGGTCGACGAACGCCCGGACCTCTGGCTCGCGTCTGGCGCAGACGGCTTTGAGCACCGGCGTAAAGGGGACGTCAAAGAAGTTCCATACCTTGCGCCAGGCATTCGAATGCGCCCGTCCCATGAACCCACAGCCGATGAGCCCGATGTTCAGTTTCTTCGCCATGGTCGCGTTTCACTTGTTTCTCAGTTGTTGCCGTACTTCCGATTCAGCTCGTCAACGGCTTTCTTGCACTTCTCCGTAACCGGCCAGGCATCCGGCCAGAAGCACAGGTCGATCGTCCACCAATCAGGCCCCCTGTTGTTGCAGGCCAGCTCCTCCATCAGGCGGTCAAACGGTATTACCCCTTCGCCGAAAGGTGCGTGTGTGGAGGTTTCGTCGTGGTGCAGCGTCCCGTCAGAATCGATAAGATGCAGATGATTGATCTTGCCGCGAAGCATTCTCGCCAGCTCGACCGCATCTGGGAGGGTCTCTTTCCTACCCGGCTGACGTGCGCCATGGACCGCAACCATGTGCCCGTGGCACGTATCAAAGAGCACGCCGAAGTTGTCGTTGGCAACTTCGTCAACGATTCGGACAATCTCGGACGGCTTGTTGAATGCGAAACCCGGCTCGAACTCCCAGGTAACGCGGACGCCCCGATCGGCAGCCTCCGCGACACACGTCTTCCATGTCTGAACGACACGCCGGCGAGCGGTATCAGCGTCGATCTGAGCGAAGATTGTCGGCGGCTGAACTGTGTCCACCCGAATAGCCGGAATCTCGAGGTCCTCGCAAAAAGCGAGATTCTTGCGAAATTCGGCAAGGTAGGCGGCGTGATCCTCGGAGTCGATTAGATGCTGGCTCCACAGGTTGGCGGCCAGTCCGGAAAAGTCGAGCCCAAGCTCCTTGAGCTGCGCCCGACACTCCCTGCGTTGTTCTCGGCTCGGCAGATCATCCGGGTTCGGATGCGGCGGGAAACCTCCCAGCTCTGCACCGTCGAAACCGAGCGATTTGAGTCGGTTGCATACATCACTCCACGCCACCGGGTGCTCGGCGTAAGGGCCAATCGTATAAGCCCACGTGCCAATCGATATCCTCTTCATGATCGTCACCTTCAGCCTGGATCATGCGCGTTTAATGCGCCTGGGCTACTGCCGGCAGCTCTTCAATCGTGATCCTGCGGAAGCAGACCTCCGCTTTGCTGCCTCCGTGGATTTGCAGAGCAATCAGGCCCTTTTCCTCAATGGCGGCATCCGATTCGGTGTAATCGACTGTCTTTTCACCATTGAGGAGAATTCGGATGCGCGGCCCGTCGCAACGAACCTCGAGAGAATTCCATTCACCCGGTTTTTCGAGCCGCGTGATCTGCTCGTCCGTGCCCCGTGCAAGGAACCTGTTCCGCCGCGACTCATCGTAAAGACAGCCAGAATGCCCCGAGCCTATGTCCGCCTGGTAGCCGGACATCTCAGTGGGCGGCTCGGGGATACGCAGGCTGCGGAACTGCACCCCGGAGTTGATGAAGCCTTCTGTGCCTGCAAGTTTGTATTCCAGCCGTATGATGAAGTTCCCGTAAGACCGTGTCGTGGCGAGAAATTCATTGCGCGCGTTTCCATTCAAAGAGCCGCCGATGATCACACCATCCTGCACACGCCAGACCTCGAGGTTTCCCTCCCATCCGTCGAGCGTTCGGCCGTCAAAGAGCGGACGCGCCCCCTTTCCGGCTCCCTGTTCCGGAATACCCTTGTCTGACAGCGCGGGTGTAGCCATGATGGTGCTCATCAAGATCTTGCAGAACACCACGCTTCCGGCGCCAATCATCGCAATCTTTTTAGCCATCGCCTGCTCCTTACACCTTTAGCTCATATCCCTTACGGTACTCTGGGGTCACCATCGCGTTTGCCTCCTTGCAGTTCGTGATGGTCATATTCGTCGCGTCCCACTCCAGCTTTACGCCCGGATTACGGATGGCGATCGAACCGAGCAGCGCAGCTTCGACTACCACACCGGCAAACGCAAAATCGCTGCCCGCCTGCCGCCCGGTTTTGATGGCCGCTACGAAGTCACGCGTATGCTCGCCGATGGCTAGGTTCTTGAATTCGGAGACGGTTTTGGTACGAATCAGGTCACGCATTCTTTCTTCTGGGATCAGGCGACAGGAGGCGGCGCCGTGCGAACCGTACGTCAGGGTGTTCTCTGTGCCGTACACGACTGCGCCCGCCTTCCAGCCCTCCCGCGTCAGCTGATTGCCAAGATCACGCCCCTCCTCCAGCATCGGCGGACGAGGCACCTCGTTGCAGAATTCGCCGTCATGCCAGAGCACCTTCAGCATCTTCCGGTTGGGCAGCTCAAACTCGAACGTCACGCGGCTGGCGTCCGGAAAAGCGAGGGCGTCCGCTTTGGCGTCCCAACCGGGCGTCACTTCGGCCACAATGGTCTTGGGCGCCCGCAGCCCGAGCGCGGTGAAGATCGGATCCAACAGATGGCAGCCCCAGTCCCCCGGAGTGCCCGTGCCAAACGGGGTCCACGCGCGCCAAATCTCCGGCATGAACCACTTGCTGTACGGATGGAAACGCGCGGGACCAATCCACCTGTGCCAGTTGAGCCCCGCCGGGATCTCCTCCTGCCTGGCGATCTCGGCCAGCTTGCTCTTAGAGGAGATGAGCCGCATCGTCACCCAGGTGTGCACCTCGGTGATACGACCCAAAAGCCCTTTCTGCACCCACGACGCAAAGACCCGGTTGCTCTCCAGTGAATGGCCCTGGTTACCCATCTGCGTCACGACATTGAACTTGCGGGCCGCGACCATGAGCTGCCGCACCTCCCAGATGGTTCGCGCGAGCGGCTTTTCGACGTAAACGTGCTTGCCGCATTGCATCGCATGGAGTGCGGGAAGGGCGTGCCAGTGGTCGGGAGTCGCCACGATCACCGCGTCGATGTCCTTCCCCACTTCGTCGTACATTGCGCGGTAGTCCTCGAAGACCTTGGCCTGCGGGAGCCTCACTCGCGCGCGCTCGATCATGCGCGGATCTACATCGGCGAACGCGACTACCTGGCCATGTCGGCTGAACTCCTCCACGAGACGTTGGCCCTGCCCGCCGATGCCGACCACGGCAAGGTGAACAGTCTCACTGGGTGGCGTCTCGCCGCTGCCTGCTACCAAACGTCGAGGCGCGACGACTAAAGCGGCCGCGGAACCAGCGGCGTGCAAGAAAGAACGACGACTGACCTGTGTTGGCATCGAAAGCTTCCTCCCTGGTCCTGGACTGTGTCCTTTGTACCACCATTACGCCAATATTATGTTCTTCTCGACCACATAGTCTTGAACGGATGGCGCAAAAAATTGTATAAATGCCGCATCATGCAAGACAGACAGGAGATCGCCCCTTGCGCCCCCAACCTATAGCCAGGGCCGACTTTGAACAAATGCGACCTTTTCTAGCGCGGGTCTTCTCTGAAGCCAGCTTGATCGAGCTGTTCGAGTATCTCCCGGACGTTTACGTTTTTGCGAAAGACCGTAAGGGGCGTTTTGTCTTCTGTAACGCGGCCTTCGCCAAGTTTATGGGCGTCCAGGGCAAAGACGGCGTGCTGGGGCAAACTGATCAGTCTTTCTCCCCGCGACATCTGTGCGAGAAATACGCCCGCGACGATCGAGCGGTTCTCGATTCAGGCAAGGCGCTGGTGGAACAAATCGAGCTGGTGAAGAAAGCGGATGGCTCGATCGGGTGGTACTGCACGACCAAGGTGCCGATTACATCCAAACGCGGTGCGGTCATCGCTGTTGCAGGCATCATGTACGACCTGGGGCAGACGCACCGGACGGCCGGTCGGTTCCTGTCGATGGCCCCGGTTGTCGAGACGATCATGAATGAGTATTCTCAACCGCTCTCTGTGCCGGAGCTGGCGCAGAAGATCGGGTTGTCCCGCAGCCAGTTAGAGCGACAGTTCAAGGCCAGATTCCGTATCGCACCTCATGAATACATAGTGCAAGTGCGTGTTGACGCCGCCAGTGACCTGCTCGCGACGACCGACTTGTCAATCGCTCATATTGCACAGGAGACGGGCTTCTGTGATCAAGGCCATTTGACCCGTCACTTCGCCCGGCGAAAGGGCGTGACCCCTCACCGCTACCGGAATCAGTACCGGGGAGGACCGGGGAGGGGAATTAGAGCAAAGCCGGGGGCTTTAAGTCCGTAAGCCGATCAATGCGGCATGACGTAGCCGATCGCGCGGCTACTTGCGCCCCCCTGAAGGTGGCTGACCGCGGGATCGGCTCGCCTGGCTGCTTTGCTGCTTTGAGGTCCGTTAGGACTGAGACGTCTGTAGGAACCGGCAGGCGTAACCCTCAAGGTCGTCTGGCCATCACATCGCCGCTGTGGTGGATGCCATCGTTCGCAGTCAAGAAGCTGGTAACGCTGGGCAGACGCCTGAAAGGATGGGGCCTAAAGGTCAGCCGGCCAGCTCGGTAAACAGGGTGTACCGATCTCCGCGGTAATAGATCCGAAGGAATTCAACCGGGATGTGCTGCTGGTCGAAAGATACGCGCTCGATGAACAGGAGGGCCGATTTGGCAGGCACCAACAACGCTCTGGCCAACTCCCGGTTGGCCTGAACAGCGCGGATCGACTGCTTGGCGAGCGACCACCGCACGCCGTAATTTTCACGCAGCCTGTCGCGAAGAGAGCCGGCAGCATGATCATGCTCGAGAATACCCGGGCAGTAACGGTGAAGGAGATGAGATTGCTCTACACTCAAAGGTTCGCCATCGGCCAGACGAAGGCGATCAATACGCGCCAGCTCCTCGCCTGGTTTGATTTCGAGCCGTTCGGCGATGTCGGGCGGGGCAGGGGTCAACCCTGCGGAAAGGACCCGGGTCCCGGGCTCGAAGCCGCGCCGGCGCATGTCTTCCGTGAAATTCACGATGCGCGTCAAAGCCTCTTCCAGACCCCTGTGGGCGACAAAAGTCCCTCTTCCCCGCTGGCGGTATACCAGGCCCTCCTTGACCAGGATCTCCAGCACCTGGCGAACGGTTGTCCGGCTGACCTGGTACTTTTCGATCAATTCCGACTCTGGCGCGATCAAATCGCCGGGTCTGTATTGCCCGTTCGTTAACCTCTCGCGCAGGAGCTCATATAACTGGTGATAAAGGGGGACTTTGCTGTATGGGTCTATCGAATCTCTCATATAATCGTGACGTCATCACATTAGGCGAATAGCCCCGGTCTCGTCAAGTGCATCGAATCATTTCAATCATTTCATCGAGATCTCCGGTACGGAGGATGAAAGTGACGATGACGTTTCGCCCGTCGTTCGTGACGAACATGCTTTGCGTCTTGGTTTTCATCCTGTTGGCTTCCTCAAACCGGGCTCCGTGTACTAATCGTGGCACTGCAATCGGCGAGGTGCTTGAACCAGAACATACCTGCGATCAGGTCGGGCTTGCCGTCCGCATCAACGTCGGCCACACACATCCCCTCCTGCTTGAGCTCCGCGGTGACTTTGGAGACATCGAGAATCTCGGTCAGAGGCCAGGGGGCCGACTCCCGCGCATTCTGGGGAATCTCGGCCATGAATAGTTTTCTTGCCGACTGGTTCCAGAACATTAGTTGCGGCTTACCCTTGCCGATAAAGTCGGCAACAGCCTGATCGTGATGCGCCTTCCCACCCGTGTTCTTGATGAGGCGTTGTACCCACGTTCTTCCGGGCGCGAAATCTGGCGCTGGGTTTTCGTACCACCAGAGTTCGTTGCTTCCAGCGTCGCCACCTATGATCAGGTCAAGGTCGCCGTCGCCATCGACATCGCAAGCAACCCCCCGGCCTCCGGGCGTATCTGCCGGTTCTCGATGATGTGCTTTTCCCAACCCTGCGGCGTTTGCCTCATCCAGATGATGGCCGGCGCCTGCGTGCGCTCAGCAAGCACGAAGTCGTCCCCTCCGTCGCCGTCGATGTCGAAGGTCACGGCAGCTGTCTGTTGCAGGCCGCCATTCGGCTGAGGCAGCTGGCTGGACTTGCTCGAGATGTGTTTCCAGACAGGCCGCCCCCCTGCTCCCGAGTCCCGGGCATTGGCACAAAACGACAGAAGAATTCCGAACCAGCAGAACAGAGAAATGTTTCGTTTCATCTGACACCCGTTTCCTCTACTTGCTTGGGGCGCGGCAAACCGGTTTCCAGGTTGCGCAGTGATCTAGCCGAGTCGGAGGCGCTCTCCCAGTCACGTCGAAACGTTTCCAGGCCAAGATCGGTCAGGGGATGGTTGAAGAGCTGAGAGAAAAGCGGCGCTGGAATAGTAGCGATGTCAACGCCCGCACGGAGGCAGCACAGGACATGGTTTTGAGTCTTGAGGCTCCCGCCGATGATCTCGGATCGGAAGCCATAGTTACGCTTTATGAGCATGGTGTCACTGACTAATTGAGCGCTGTCGTTGCCCACTGCATCGAGACGGCTGAGCACGATGCTGACAAAACTGGCGCCCGATTTCATCGCCAACCATGCCTGCGTGGCCGAAAACACCATCGTGACATTTGTACGTATGCCGTCCTTTTCAAGGAGGGGAACGATGCGCAAGCCTTCGGGCGTCATCGGGATCTTAACGACGATGTTTGGAGCAATCGACGCAATCGCGCACGCTTCCCGTCGCATCTTCTCAGCGGACTCCGCCATCACTTCGGCGCTGACCGGACCGTTAACCAGCGCACACATCCCGCCCAGCACATCCAGTAAGTTCCTGTCCGTTTTAGCGATCAAACTGGGATTCGTCGTCACACCTTCAACCAATCCCGTCTGGACAGCTGCGTGAACGGCCTCTACATCACCGGTATCGAGAAAAACCTTCATGTCCTCACGTCCTCCTGCGACGTCGCCCTGATCAGCGTCTGGAATCACTTGGCATAACATTAGTACAGCGCTATAACGTAATATGTCAAGACACAACCCTGGGGGGACCCCGTCGATAAGTCCGAGCAGCGGACAACGGAGGCAACGGCCGTTGCCTCCATTGTCCGCTGCTCGGAAGACTGAGGGAAGACAAGGGCAGTAACTTCTCAGTTTTTTGTTCGGAGTGTGGCAGCAACGAGGAGAGAGGCCGGTGCTTTCAAGGCACTGGCCGATATTGAGCAGGCCGGCTGGGTGAAGCGGATCAAAGCGCGCGGCACTTTCGTCCAAAAGCACGCTGTCGGCCGATCGGCCGATCGTATTCTTGGGTTCACGCGGAACATGGTCGAGGCTGGCCGTACCCCCTCTACGCGATTGCTCGACGCCCGGGTTGTCGAAGCGGGACGATCGCTGACGATCCACGGCCGCCGGTACCACTTGGAAGGGCCCGTTTGCCGAATCCAACGTCTGCGCCTGGCTGACGACATCCCGATGATGAAGGAAGTGCGCTATGTCTCCGCCGCTCTCTGTCCCGGTATCGAGCAAAAGGACCTCGAGACGTCGCTCTACGACATCTACGAGAAGGAGTACGGACTTGAGCTGGTGCAGGTGGACCAGCGCCTGAGCGCAATCATGATTGATCGTAAGCACGAGATGGATTTGTTCGAGCTGACCGACCCGGTGCCGGCCTTTCGTGTGGAAGGAACGACTTTCGTTGGTAAGGGCACGATCCTTGAGATGGAGGACTCCATGTACCGGGGCGACCTTTACACATTTTCGGTGCAGGCCAGGCGCTGAAGGTGACAGGGTGAAAAGGTGACTGTGTGTCTGACGGAGGACAGATGTACAACAAGGAGTTTCTGACAAGCCTCTACCGGACCATGTACACGATCCGGGTTTTCGAAACACGCTGCGTCAAGCTGTACAGGCAAGGCGCGATTCGTGGCTATCTGCATCCGTATCTCGGCCAGGAGGCCATTGCTACGGGGGTCTGCGCAGCACTGAGAGGTCAGGACTACATTGTGAGCACACACCGCGGACACGGCCACTGCATCGCCCGAGGGGGCGACCTGCGTCGAATGTTCGCCGAGATCACGGGCAGAGAAGAGGGGTACTGCAAGGGCCGTGGCGGCTCGATGCACATCGCCGACCTGAGCGCCGGTAATCTGGGCGCCAACGGAATCGTGGGCGCGGGCGTCCCGATTGGAGTAGGGGCGGCACTGGGAGCGCGGATTCGCGGCGAGGACCGGGTGGCTGCCACTTTCGCCAGCGACGGGGCCGCGAACAACGGCATACTCGGCGAAAGCTTGAACCTGGCTGCAGCCATGAGACTCCCTTTCATCTTGGTTATCGAAAACAACCAGTATGCAGTGTCCACGCCTATCGAGCAGTCGACGGCCGAGCCGGAGCTGTTCCGGCGGGGTCTCGGCTACGGGGTTCGAAGTGAAAGAGTAGACGGCAATGATGTGCTCGAAGTCCACAAGAGCGTCAAAAGGGCAGTTGCGGAGTGTCGCGAAGGCCAAGGGCCGGTCTTGATCGAGGCGCTGACGTATCGCCAGACCGGACATCATGTCAATGACCCGGGGTTGTATATGCCGGCGGATCGGGTGGAGCACTACAAGAGCCGGGACCCGCTGCTGATAGGCCGCTGTCATCTTGTCGAGAAAGGCAGCGCGACTGAACAGGAGATCACGGATCTCGAAGCCGAAGTGGATCGGCGGATGGATGAAGCGGTTGATTTTGCTCTGAGTAGCCCACAGCCGTCCGTGGAGGCGTTCGTTCAGGAAGTGAGGGCATAACGATGAAAGCAGCGGACGGGCAGGCAGGATGCCTGCGGCCCCAGTGCAGGCAGGATGCCTGCGCTTCCAGCACTTGCGCGCCCACGGAGGAAATACCGGAGTCGTCAGGGGACGGCGAGCGCGTGATCATGTATCGTGACGCGCTCAACGAAGCCCTGCGCGAGGAGATGCGCCGGGATTCAACCATCTTCTTGATGGGCGAGGGTATCGCTGAACGCGGGGGCTCCTACAAAGTGACTGTGGACCTTCTCAAGGAATTCGGGCCGCGGCGCGTTATAGACACACCTATCGCCGAAGCCAGTTTCACCGGAGCGGGAGTAGGGGCAGCGATTACTGGCATGCGGCCGGTCGTCGAGATCCTTTTCGTAGACTTCGCCATGCTGGCTATGGATCAAATCGTGAATCAGGCTGCCAAGGTCAACTTCATGACTGGCGGGCAGCGCCGCGCCCCCCTCGTGGTGCGAACCCAGGGCGGCGCCGGCAACGGGCTGGCGGCTCAGCACTCGCAGAGCCTGGAAGCGATGTTCTACCATGTTCCCGGCCTTCAGGTCGTGGTGCCTTCCACTCCGCGTGACGCCAAGGGCTTGCTCAAAGCGGCGTTGCGTCAGGACGACCCGGTCATGTTTCTGGAACATAAGCTGCTCTATCTGACAACCGGCCCCGTCCCCAATGGTGAGTATGTCATCGAGTTCGGACAGGCTGACGTGAAACGTCCGGGGGGGGATGTCACCCTGATTGCGTGGTCCTACATGACGACGAAGGCCCTCGCGGCAGCCGAGCAGCTGGCCTCGGATGGAATAGCGGCCGAAGTGCTCGATCTGCGCACGCTGGTCCCGCTTGACAGACAGAAGATTCTGGAATCGGTCCGGAAGACCGAGCATGTCGTGATCGTTCAAGAAGCGCCCCGCCGGGGCGGTGTCGCGTCCGACATCGCGTCGATCATTCAAGCGGAGGCTTTCGACTATTTAGACAGCGCGATCGAGATCGTCGCCGGCCTGAACACCCCCATTCCGTACAACCTGGCCCTCGAGGCGGCTTGTGTGCCGCAGGAATCGGCCATTGTTGCCGCGGCGAAACGGGCGGTCTATGCGAGTGGGTGACAGGGTGACAAGGCGACAGGGCAGGCGCCTGTCATGTTGTCAGCCTGTCACCGTCTGGGAGGCGGTTTTATGGGACTGAAAAGCATGAAAGGGATACTGGCAGAGGCGCGCCGGGAACGGTACGCTGTGGCGGCGTTTAACATCCTGGACTATAACTCGGCACGTGCGGTGGTGAATGCGGCCGAGAACCTGGAAGCGCCTGTCATTGCTCAGGTGTCGGTCAAGACGGTGCGGTTCTGGGGAGCATGCGCCATTGCAGCCTGGATGCGCCAGCTCGCGGCCGAATGCCCGGTGCCTGTCTCGCTGCACCTGGACCATTGCAAGGATGTCGCTGTCATCAAGGAGTGCATCGCCGCCGGTTGGACCGACGTGATGATTGACGCTTCCCATCGACCGTTCGAGGAAAACCTCGAGTTGACGCGGGAAGTCGTCAGCCTGGCTGAACCGGCTGGCGTCGGGGTCGAGGCGGAGTTGGGTGAGATTGGCGGCGTTGAGGACGACAAGCGCGTCGAAGAGGTCGACGCGCACCTAGCGGAACCTGGGAAGGCGGTCCTGTTTTGCCGGGACCTGCCGCTGGCGGCTTTTGCCCCTGCCATTGGGACCGCCCATGGGATCTACAAGGGCGAGCCGAGGATTGCCTTCGACCGTTTGGAAACGATTGCCCGGTCGACCGGCTTGCCCATCGCTCTACACGGAGGGACGGGGCTGTCCGATGATGTCTTTCACCGGTGTATTGCTCTGGGCTGCGCCAAGGTGAACATCTCGACCCAGCTCAAGCACACCTTCATTGACAGCTTTGTCGATTATCACGAGACCCATCGAGAGTACGAGCCGCTAAAACCCCTTGGAGCGCAGTTCGAGCGGATGAAGAAGGACGTCATCGACAAGATTGTGCTGTTCGGCAGCGCTGGTCGAGCTGCCGCGCGAGGATAGGACGATGAAGCCGATCATCATGCCGCAGGTGGGTCAGGACATTCCCGAGGCAGTCATCAGCCGATGGCTGAAAAAAGAGAACGAGCGCGTCGAAAAAGGAGACGTGGTTCTGGTCGTTGAGTCTGACAAGGCCAGCTTCGAGGTTGAAGCGGAGTGCTCCGGAGTGCTCGCGAAGGTGTTGTACCAGGAAGGCGAGCGTGTCAATGTTTTTGAGCCGGTGGCCTACATCGGCGAGGCGGAAGAGTTGCCCGCGCTTCAGCACGAACTATCGGAATGTAAAGAACCGGCACCTCGCTCAGTATCGACGTCGCCAAACCTGAGGAGCGTGCCACCATCCGGTGATGATATCCGTCAGCGGCGCCCGGCGTCGCCTTCAGCCCGGCGTCTGGCCCGGGGACAGGGGGTCGCACTGTCAGACATCCAGGGAACAGGCCCGGGTGGCCGTATCATCAAGCGGGACGTCCTCTCCGCAACGGTGCCCGCTGACCCCGCCGTCGCGCATCAGGAGCTGGCGGATGAGGAGATCCCTTTTAGCCGGATGCGGAAAGTGATTGCCGACCGGCTGACTTTGAGCAAGAGAACCATTCCACACTTCCACTTACTCATGGATGTCGACGTGACGGATTCGCTCGCCTGGCGCGAGGACGTGAACGCGACCCAAGGAAGCCGGATCACCATCACCGATCTGGTGGTTCACGCAGTCGCGCAGGCGCTCCAAGCCTTCCCTCGCCTGAATGCTCATGTGGAGAAAGGTCGCTTACTAGTGCGAAGAAGGATCAATGTCGGCGTGGCCGTATCCTTGGAGGATGGGCTGCTCGTGCCCGTGATCGCGGATGCGAACCGACTCAATCTGAGAGAGATAGCCGAACTGTCCAGGAGGAACGCAGAGGCGGCCCGGCGCGGCTCGGTCGACCCGCGGCAAGCCGGAACTTTCACGGTCAGTTCCCTGGGCATGTACGGGGTAAACCGGTTCCTGCCGATTATCAACCCGCCGGAATGCGCCATCCTGGGTGTGGGGTGCGCACAGGCACGGGTCATGCCCATTTCCGGCGGGATCGGAGTCCGCCAGGTGATGACACTCGATCTGGCCTGCGACCACCGAGCCGTCGACGGCGCCTATGCCGCCGGGTTCCTGAAGCGGATCAAGGCATTGCTCGAAGCGGCACCAGGGGCGTGACAAGGTGAAAGGGTGACGGTCAGGTGACGGCGTGACGGGTTGACGGGGTGCCAACTTGTTTATCGTCAGTACGGGATAACGTGAGCAAGAGGTCAACGCTTTCTCGCAACCGACGCGATCCGCAAAGAACGCTGCGCTTGAAAACAACAATAATGGTCGACACTGAGGAGACTGGACATTCATGAGGGCCCTCATCTTCGACTGCGACGGGGTGTTGGTGGACACGGAGCGTGACGGTCACCGTGTCGCATTCAACCAAGCCTTTGCGGCCAAGGGATTGAATACCGAATGGGATACCCGAACCTATGGGGAGTTGCTGAAGATCGCCGGTGGAAAGGAACGGATGAGATGGTACTTCGATCGGTTCGGCTGGCCGGCAGGCGCGAACGACCGGGAAATCTTTATCAAAGAGCTGCACTACCACAAAACAGACCTGTTCATGAAGCTGGTGGAAAGTGGCCGGCTGCCCCTCCGGTCAGGCGTTTGCCGGCTGATCGACGAAGCTATTGCTGCGTCGGTACGTTTGGCGGTCTGCTCCACGTCGAACGAGCGAGCGGTAAGCACGATTGTCGACAAGCTACTCGGCCTTGACCGCGCGGCCCGGCTCAGGATCTTTGCTGGCGACATTGTGGCTCGCAAAAAACCGGACCCAGCCGTGTATAACCTGGCACGAGAACGCATGGGTCTAGAAGCTGGCGAGTGTGTCGTCATCGAAGACAGCCGGAACGGCCTTCTAGCAGCCAAGGCAGCTGGCATGCATTGCGTGATTACCACGAGCTGCTATACAGCAGACGAGGATTTCAGCGAAGCGGACGCAGTCTTCCCCAAGCTGGGCGACCCTCCCGGCCCGTTCGTTACCCTGAACGATATGTCGAAGATGGGCTGCTGGCCAAAGAGCGAATGACATCGAACAAGAAAGGATCAATCATTCATGGCAGAACAGTCGAAGAAGATCATAAGACCGTGGGGTTACTATCGCGAATTCGCACGGAATGAACCGTGCACCGTCTGGATGGTCGAGATGAACCCGGGCGAGTCTGGCAGCCTGCAGTCGCATGCAGACTTCGACGAGCTTTGGGTCCTGCTGACTGACGGCGCGGTCGTGCAGTTGGGTGACCACATAATGCATCCGGTCACCGGAGACGAGGTCTACATCCCCAGAGGCACGAAACACCGCCTGAGCAACACAGACGGAACGAACCTGGTGCGTATGTTCGAGGTTGCCTACGGCGAAGTCCGGGATGAGGACAAGGTGCGCTACGAAGATAAGTATGGTCGGGTCTGAAGATAAGACAGGAGCCGTGGAATGAATCAGTCCTTACAGTCACCGCCCGCGAACGGAAGCAAGGTGCTGTGCGTTGGGGACATGGCTGCGGACATCTTTGCCTACGTGATGCCAAGCCTCCCCCGACCTGGCGAATTGCTTCTGACCAAGCGAATTGCCTTCTTTCCCGGAGGAAACGCTCTTAACACTGCGATCGCTCTCCACCGTTTGGGCGAGAAAGTCTATTTGGTCGGCACTGTCGGGGATGACCTTTTGGGCGATCTGCTGTTGAGCCAATTGGCAGCCATGGGCATGGATGTGAGGGGAGTGAGGCGCGCATCCGGGGCCGATACCCCGGCGACCTTGATTTACCGGGGCGAGGGCGAAGACAGGCGCTTCATTCACTCGCTCGGGGCAGCGGACCGATTCACCGGTGAAGACATCCCGTTGGAACTTCTCCCGTCAGAAGGGGTATTGTTGGCAGCCGGCTATCTGAAGCTGCGATCCTGGGACGATCAGGCGCTCATAGAGCTTTTCAGACAAGCCCGGCTTCGAGGTTGTACGGTCCTTCTCAATATCTGTATCCCCGTGGATACCGGTGTGGATCCGCAACGATGCCTGCGACTACTTCCGCACGTGGATGTTTTCGTGAATAACGAGGATGAAGCGAGGGTGATCAGCGGTGAGAAAGAGCTATCTGCCCAGGCGCGGGCGCTGCGCAAGGCAGGGGCGCGAGTCGCGATCATCACACGCGGCAACCAAGGCCTGTATGCCGAGGACGGAATTTCCTGCGTGGATATGGGGGTTTTTTCGGTGCCGCTCGTCGACCCGTCAGGTTGCGGCGACTGCTTCACCGCCGGCCTGATCGCTGGATTGTTGCGCAGCTGGAACCTGCTCACAACGCTTCGCTTCGCCAGTGCCACGGGCGCACTGGGGGCCACTGCGGAAGGATGCAATGCCGGTGTCCCCTCTTTCGACGAGGTCGAAGAATTCGCGGCCCGGAACGAAGTGAGATACAGACTGACGGCTTGTGACGTGGGGAAGTGATGCCGACTTTACCCGCCCGGCCCACCATCTCGCCCATGGCCTCGCCGCACGCTCGCCCCTCAAGAGAGGAGTCGGCACCGGCGTAGCAGAAGTGACGGCACGGAGTCTCAGTGAGCGCATTGAACTCGACCGCCGTTTCTTCAGGGGTGTCGACAATCGAGTTGAGGACGTCGACTGACGGGATCTGTACCCCCGGGAACGCTGACGAAAGGGGGTGACCTGCGACCCCAGCCGCCGCATATCTGTGATGAATATCGAATGTGCGGTGTCTCCTTGACTCAAGTAGCCCCTATATATTGTGGTCCCGGTCTTTCGGGCTGCGCACGTGCTTGACCAGATCGGCGCAAACAACAGGCTCAATCTGGACCGCTTGTTGGACCAAGCGATAGAAGAGCTTGCTTCGCGAGCGGGAGTTGCGACGATTGAATCGGGAAGTGAACTCATCGAGGTAGTAGTCCAGATGCTCCTGATTGATAGCTCCTTGATGAGTGGCCAGCAGCCACCGTTTCAGAAGCGAGATCACCTTGTGAACTCGGGGCAGCAATTCACTGGCCATTCGCTTGCGCGCCGGATAAGGCTTACTGCATGGCTGTAACCAAGGCCTTGGATGCCGTTATCCGGCCCACCCATCTGTGTCAACGACACTGCCAGGTTCGATCGCGCTCGTCAGAAAGGGCTCCAAACTGGCCGCGGTGGCATCCGGAATGCGGGCCAGACGAACTATCGAATATCGAACAAGGAGAAGGTCGCAGGAAGGACCCTGGGTACCCTACCGGCAATCGAGTGAGTCACCACGGTATGTCAAAACGAATCATTCTCCTGTTGTTTTTCTCGATTCTGAATTCTGGGATCGTGCCTTGGACGGCAATGGCTCAAGGGCTGGACGAGGAGGTGGTCGTGACGGCCTCGGCCTACCCCGTTCCGTTCGGGAACCTGTCGCGTACGGTCAAGGTCGTTTCGCGAGAGGAGATCGAGCGCCTGCCCGTCCGGACCATTGTGGATGTGCTTCGTCTCGCCTCGAGTGTGGATCTGAGAGGACGAACGCCGTTCGGGATTCAAACCGACTTGTCCATCCGGGGCGCGAACTTCAGCCAGGTCCTGGTGCTCGTCGACGGCCTGCGCATCAACGACTCCCAGACGGCCCACCACAATGCCGACTTCCCGGTGTCCCTGGATGCCGTGGAGCGAATCGAACTCCTGTTCGGCCCCGGCTCTTCGCTTTACGGAGCGGACGCTTTCGGCGGCGCGATCAATATCATCACCAGGAAACTGGAGGCCGGCACCCGGGCGCGGCTGGCGGTCGGTGAGAATGGTCTCATTGACACTGCTTTCACAGGGTCCGCTGTCGCAGGGAAGCTGACAGAGACCGTCTCGGTGTCAGGCATGCGCTCTTCCGGCTTTGCGTTCGATCGAGATTTCCGGACGGTGGGCATCTCCTCGCGCACGGCTTTTGGAACGAAATCGTCCGTCCTGTTCTCACACCTGAACAAGGAGTTCGGAGCCGCCGGGTTTTACGGCGACGCCCCCTCGCGGGAATGGACCAATCAGACATGGCTGTCTCTGGATCAGACGCTGTCTTCCGGGGGCCGTCATCAGGCCACCCTTCAGGCGTTCTACCGGACTCATGGCGACCATTTCTTATGGGATATGCGCCGTCCGGGCTTTTTCGAAAACCGGCATCGCACCCACGCGGTCGGCGCGGTCACCCGGCTGGGATGGAAGGTCTCGGACAATTCGTTCCTCACGGTGGGGGCTGACGCCGGGGCCGACTGGATCAACTCCGGCAACCTGGGCGACCATGCCTTCGGTCGTCTGAGCGGCTTCAGCGAGCTGCAGATCAGTCTCGGAAAGTCGGCCGCATTGTATCCGGGTCTACGTATCGACGACTACAGCAACTTCGACAGTGCGGTTAATCCGTCGCTCAGCGCCAGCTGGTGGGTTTCGCCCCGGGTACGCTTGCGGTCTGCGGCAGGACGCGCCTTTCGCATCCCTTCCTTCACCGAACTTTATTACCGAGACCCGAACCACGAAGCGTATGCAGGCCTCGCGCCTGAAACATCGTGGGCAGCTGAGATGGCGACGGACGTCATGGTCAGCCCGTCCTCTATGGCGAGCGTGACGGTCTTCTCGCGTTGGGACCGCAACCTGATCGACTGGACGCGCCAGCGCCCTGAAGACAAGTGGACGACCTCGAATATCCGGGGGGTCGATACCCGTGGTGTCGAGCTCGGATGGGAGTACAAGTTCGCGTCAGGCGCAACGCTGGAGACCGAGTACACATATCTTGCGTCGCAGCCCGGTTCAATTCCGCTCCTCTCGAAGTACGTCATGGACTATGCCAGGCATTCCTGGACGACGTCTGGTTCCATCCCCTTGCCGCTCGCGTTCAGATATGCCCAGCGGACCGATTACCGCCGGCGTCACGACGGGCGCAAATATTGGATCATGGATGGGCGGCTCACCCGGGAGTTTCGCGGGTGGACTTGGCACGTCGGGTGCGACAACTTCCTCGACTCGCGTTATCAGGAGGTGTTGGGCGTGAACATGCCCGGGCGTTGGTGCCAAACCGGCATCGAGGTCCGGCGCTGACACGTTGTTCAAGCGAGAAGGCAGAAAGGAACTGAGGAGTGCGGGTCTTGATCATCAACAGTGATTCGATGGGGCGAGGAGATGCGGAGTTGGGTCAGAAGCTCATGGGGTCGTTTCTGAGAAAACTCTGGGCGCGCGAGAAGAAACCGGATGCCATTGTTTTTTACAACTCGGGAGTGAAGCTGCCGGCCCGAGGCTCGACGGTCCTCGACGCTTTGGAAGGCCTTGCGGCAGGGGGAGTGGCTTTGCTGGCCTGCGGCACCTGCGTGTCGTTCTTCGGATTGACGGAATCGCTGAACGTTGGCCGGATCAGCGATATGGGCGAAATCGCGACCCTGCTTATGAGCGCCGACCAGGCAGTGACCATCTGATTATTTCACGAGCAGGCAGGATGCCTGCGGTCGGCTTTTCAATGTCGCTCCTCGCTTGCCCTTAGTACCCGCTCCAAGTTCGTCAGGGTAAGCAGGCTCAGATCAAAGCCGGGTTCGACGAACGGGCGCACATCGGCCTGAATGGCCTTCCAATCCAACAGCCGCAGGCGCTCAGCGACCCGCTTTCGCCAGTTCGACTCTGTTAAAGCCCCTCCCTGCCAGCCGGTTTGCGCCAAAGCGTTGTTAAGCAGAACCAGGTTGGGAGGCGGCCAGCCCGGATCACTCAGGTACCAGAGCAGGTCGTAAAGATCACGCCCTTTCGCGTAAGCCCGTTGCGAAATGGCGTGCAGCTTACCGGAAAGCAGCGAAGCCTTGTCATGATGCTGAAGCTGGAGCACCATGAAGCGGCGCACCACGGTTGTCGCCAAGCTGGCGCCAGCCGGAGGGTTCGTATCCACTTCGAGCTTGACCGCCAGTACTTCTGCACGCTGCCCCGACAGACCCAGATCGTACAGCAGGCCTGGGAAACGCACAAAGGCGCTGTGGACCGTCTTTTCATCATTGACCTTCAGTTCGATGGCGTAGCCCTCCGGCGTCAGTTCGGCTCGGATAGAGTCGAGATAGCCGCGGAAATCGTAGCGTTGGCGGTCACCTTCCAAAGTGAAATCCAGATCTTCAGAATAGCGCCCGTGGGCGTATAGAAAGCGCAAGGCTGTACCGCCATGAAAGGCCAGCGGAATCATCGCGCCGGCGCGCTGTAATGCGGCCAGGATACGGACTTGCAGGTATTCGCGCGCCAGGTTGCGGCCTTGCGCGGGTGTGGGCGCCTGTCGCACCAACTCTGCCAGGTACTCTTTCATAGAGTCTCGTACTCCTCAGTTTCGGTCTGACGCAACTGGGCGATCGCCTGGGCGCTCCGGAACAGCTTCGGGGTATTGAAAGTCCGGGCCTGGCCGTGAAGCTCGTCCGGATCGATCCGCTCCAGGTTTTGCAGGCGCAGCTCACGCAGATACTCGGGCGCATCCCCGCCAGGCTGCAGGTAAACCAGGTCCAGAAGGGCTTTTTCCGGCGTGGCCACCAGGGCGTGCTGGCCGCCCAGGTCTGTCATGCGGTAGCCGCGCAGCAATTCGGGTTTGACATGCCGGAATTCGAAGACGCCCAATGGGGTCTCCAAGCGCTCCGGGCGGTCGGCCGTTACACTCGAGGTGACGTGCACCGTATCGGGGATCAGCCCATGGAAAGCCAGCGCCGATTGCCCGCTGACATAAGAAGCCCGGCGCATGCGGTTGGCAATCAGGAAGGGGTGAGGCTTCATCTTCTGGTAGGGGGGCGCCAGGGCATACAAACCGCGGCGCAGCTGGTACAGCCGCCCGCTCTTGGTCCAGCGGGTGAGTTGCAGCCGGATAATGGTCGGGTTGACCTTGCCCGCCAGCAGCAGGGCCGTTTCAAAAACCGGCTCGTTGCCAACCAGCTCCAGCAGCCGTTCAAATTCCATGGCATCATATTAGCATAGATGCTAACTTAGTGCAATATGATCCGGATTTACTTACCGTTTCGCATCCCGCCGTGTTCGCCGTTATCGCGGCCGCCCGCTGGCCGAACACCAGGGTTTTCAGATCAGGGCGGAGGAGCTGAATTGTGGCTTTTCTGAGAATGGGGAATCTGCCTTCGAGCGAGTCCCCCGGCGATTTCACGGCGTCTGGCCGGGTCTGCGACGCGGTGCTCCTCGAGCCGTTGCCTAATCCACCGGCGGTCCGCTTTCAGCGCATTGCACGTCCACACAAAACTGCCGACATAATCATCCTCACTCGAAAACCAGTCCCAGGCGTCTTTCCGCGCCCTGGACGAGCAAGGGCGGCAGACTCATATCATGAGTGTCATCGGCCATCAGACCA
>JBHGBF010000063.1:0-22642 GCA_041946865.1 Acidobacteriota bacterium
GCATGCTGAACTCCAAAAGCGCCTGCCGCTTCGCTCGCAGAAAACTGAGCGGTTACCTCCAGGCTTCGTTCCTGCTTGACAAAATGGCGGTTTTCCGTTACCTGTTAACTGTCGACAGATATACCATGAACCCGATCACCCTGGGAGCTACCCTCATGATCCAAGCGCTGAGCGCCTTCCTCCTTCTGTTTTCAGTTGTTGTCGCGCCCCCCGCCGCCCAAGACCAGCCCTTTTTCGAGCAGGGCGTAGCCACCGCCCCGGCCGACGGAGCCTATCACGCCTACCCTGTCATCGCCCGCACGGCGGCAGGTAATCTGTTCCTGGCCTGGTCGATGGTCAATCCCAAGACGCAGGACGGCCGAATCGTGGGCGCCTTTTCCTCGGACGGCGGCCGGACCTGGGGAGGGCCGAAGACGCTGATCGACAGGCCGGGCCAGAATGACGCGGATCCCTGCATTGTGGTCGACGGCCCTGTGATCCTTGTCTACTCGACCACGGTGGACATCCCAAACAAGATCGACAGAAGCGAAACCTGGATGGTCAAGACCGAGGACGAGGGAAAGACCTGGACCCAGCCGATCGAGATCAAGCTCCGATACAAGTACGTGGTGGGCAAGCGGCACCTGGGAGTGCGCCTGCAGGATGGAACACTCGTCATGCCGTTTTCCTGGGACCTGTGGGCCGAGGCCGGGATGCCCGCGCGGACCGAAGGCGAAATGGACCTGAAGTCCGGTGTGCTCCTCTCGAAAGACCATGGGGCAACCTGGGCGCCGCACGGCGAGCTTCACATCTTTGAGCCGAAGGTCCGTCCCTCCTCCACCTGGGGCCTCGACGAGCCGGCCCTGGTCGAACTCTGGAGCGGGGAACTGCTGATGCTCTTTCGCACCGGCACGTCCTGGCTCTGGGAGGCGCGCAGCCCGGACGGCGGCAAGACCTGGTCTGAGCCGCGGCGCACTTCCCTTCTGGGACACAATACCCCGATGGCGCTCTGGCGGAACGACCAGAACCCCCAGGAAATCATCCTCATCTGGAACAACTCGGCGCTTTACCGCCATCCGCTCAGCGTCGCCCTGTCCGACGACGGCGGGCACACCTGGTCGCGGCCGAAGAATGTGGCCACCGCCCCGGACGGAAGTCTCGGCCCGGCGCCCGGTTTTCAGGTGTCCTATCCCGGCATAACCCAGGACCGGGACGGCGCCTTCGTCGCCGTCTGGCAGCACCAGCTGCCGGGACAGGCGCGAGTCATCCGATGGGCCCGGTTCAACCGGGCATGGGCGCTGGAGCAATAGCCCCCGGCGTGAGAGGCTTTGGGACGCAAACCCTGGACTGGAGGGACTCCGTGAAGAATCTGTCGGTCGCCATCGTTGTCCTTGTGCTGGCCGCCTGCTCCGGTAGTCGGGACCCGGAGTGGGCCGTGCCGAATCTCCCTTACCGCCTGCTGGTCGAAATCGCCCCCCTGGACATGGAAGCGCGTCCCTCCGACTCGATGCCGGCATCGCTGGACCTCGACTTTTCCAAGCCTCCCCTGGCGGAGCTGGAACTGCCGGAAGGAATGGACCTGGACAGCATTCAGGTTATGGGATACGACCCGACCACGGGTAAGCCGCTCCAGGCCCCTGCCTGGCCCTTCCAGCGGCACCCCGCCGAGTACGCCTCCCGATTCCTCGACAAGTCTTTGCCCTGGGATTTTCCGCTTTCCGAGCCGCGAGGCGCCGGCCAGACACCAGTCACGTTCCGCCGGGGCGCCTTCCTGAACAATGTGAGGATGGAGGGCCGCCAGGGCGTTCTGACCTGGGACCATCTTCAGGCGGGTCCCGGTCGGTCTGCCCATTACGCGATCTACTTCGACCGGGCCGAGCCCGGGAGCAAGGGAAAGATTCCCCGCCAGGGATTCATCGGCGACGGATCACCGCGCCGGGACGTCGAAGACGGCTCGCTGACCGGTAGCCTCTACAACCGGGTTGCAGTGACGGATTGGGACGGCGACGGGTTGCAGGATCTCCTGGTCGGCATCGGGTTCGGACAGATACTGCTGTACCGCAATGAAGGCGACGCAAGGAAACCCCGGTACACCGTCGGCGAGTACCTGCGCAACGCCAAGGGCGAGATCCTGTACCCTGGCCCGATGTGCGCGCCCGACGTGGCCGACTGGAACGGTGACGGAGTCGAGGACCTCGTGGTCGGCGTCGAGACCCGGGAAAGCGTGGTCTGGTACGAAAACACGGGCAGCAACACGGACCGCAAGCTCGTCTACCGGGGTTACGTCAAAGCTGACGGCAAGGACATTGTGGCACCGCCCAAGCCTAATCCCGAATCTCCCCATTACCAGAAGGATTACGCACCGGGCGTCGATGTGGTGGACTGGGACGGGGACGCCGACGTGGATCTCCTGCTCGGCGGTTACATCACGGGTTACGTCTGGCTTTACGAAAACACCGGAAACGGCGCCGACGGGACCCCGACGCTCGTGTTCAAGGGGCCTCTTCAGGCGGACGGCCGGCCGATCGACACGATTTGGGGGGCTCACCCCTGTGCCGCGGACCTGGATGGGGATGGCGACCTCGACCTCCTCTCTGGTTCTTTCGGCCAAAGAATGGGAGGAGGCGACAGCGTCTCGGAGTTCCTGCTCCTGTACGAAAACGTGGGCAGCCGGAAAGCGCCCAGGCTCACGGGCCGGCCCGTGCCCTGGGAGGGGCAGCCGCCCCAGGACATTCTAGCCCAGGCGCGCGCGGTCGACTTCAACCAGGACGGGACGACCGATCTCGTTATTTCCACCGTGAGCCGACTCTACCTGGCGACCCATGTCGGGACCAGGCTGGAGCCCAGATGGAAACTGGATCTTCAGAAAGCGACCTGGGGCCTGTCCCCGCTGTCGATGACCCAGATGATTGATCTGAACGGCGATGGCCATGCCGATCTGATTCAGTCTCCGCTTGACGGGTCCGGCGCTCCGCAGGTGATGTTCAACCAGGGGAAAGGCGCCCACGGGGTCTTTTCCAGCCCGGCGCCGCTGCTGCCCGCCGGCCAGGAGATCTCGCACCCGGCGCCCTACGGCGATCCCTGGGCATTTGTTTACCTGCACGACTTCGAAGGCGACGGGGACCTGGACATCCTCTGGGCCGACGGGCCCGGCAACGCTTTCCTCCACTGGAACAACGGCACGCGCGAGAAACCCAGCTACGACACCCGCGGGGAGATTTTGAAGACGGCGGCAGGCAAGCCTATCAAGGTCGGGCCGCCCGTAGTGCCCCGTGAGAAGATCACTGATTTCACCGTCATGCAGGGCTCGCGGGCGGGGATAGCCGCGGCAGACTTCGACAGGGATGGAAAGACCGACATCGCAATCGGTGACACCTACGGTGACGTTTACTATTTCGCGAATACGACCGGCAGTCGGCAGCCCGTTTTCTCCGAGCCGATCAAGCTCGGAAACGTCAGCAACCGCGCCACTCCGCTTCCGTACGACTGGGACCACGATGGGAAGCTCGACATACTCGGCATAGCCTGGGGCGGGCGCATGGAGTGGTACCGGAATTCGGGACAGACCGGCTTGTCGCCTTTCGAGGCCGGCCGGAAGCTCGAACTGCCTCCGACCGTCCGGTACAGCCCCCGGATGGTGGTTGCGGACTGGAATCGGGACGGCGACGACGACTGTTTGATCATGTCGTCATACCCCTGGTTCTGCTGGCTTGAAGCCTCCTACATCCGCCACGGTTATGCGAAAGCGCGGATCACGAAAGTAGAGACGCGGGACTAGAAGGCGAGTCACACTCGCGGATTCAAAGCCCACAGAGGCGCAAAGCGGATCTTTTCTGTCCTCGGGAGACCATATGAAAGCAAGAGCTCAAGCTTCATTCTTCGCAGTGTTCATGGCGGTCCAGGCGGCCGCAAGTGCGACAGACGCCGGCCCTGGCTTTGCCGTCCTTGTAGCCCCTGCCACCAGGGAAGCCCCTCGCAACTCAGAAGGTGACGTAGAGGTTTTGAAGGATGGCCGGCTTCTGCTGGCATATACCGAGATCGGCGCGAGCGGCTCCGACCACGATCCGGCGGTGATCTACGGAAGGACCTCGTCTGACGGCGGCCGAAGCTGGGGAGACAAATTCGTCCTGGCGCGCAACCACCAGGGAGCGCGTAACGCCATGATTGCGGCGCTGCTCAGGCTTCGTGACGGCCGGATCATGCTCGGCTACAACAAAAAGAACTCCCTGGCTGACACGCGTTACTACGTTCGCTTCTCTTCTGACGAAGGGGGGACCTGGAGCCAAGAGACGCTCGTGACGCCCAAGGTCCGCTACGGCGCCGCTTACAATTACGCCCCGATTCAGCTGAGATCCGGCCGGATCCTGATCCCCTACGATTACAATCAGCCGGGGGAATACAAGGACCCCGGGCATTTCGTAGTGCAGGTCCACTATTCGGATGACGGGGGGCACAGCTGGCGCGAATCCCCGCACGTGGTCGATCTTCCCAAGCGGGGCGCGATGGAGCCGGGGCTGGTCGAATTGAAGGAGGGTTCGGTGATGATGGTCCTCAGGACGCAGCTCGGCCGAATCTACCTGGCCGAATCCCGAGACCAGGGGCTGACCTGGGGCATGCCCCGGCCGACCGAGCTCAAGAACCCGGAATCACCGGCGGCCGTGGCGCGCATCCCCTCGACGGGTGATCTCCTCATGATCTACAACAACAACTACAATCCGGGGGGAGGCCATCACCTGGGAGAACGCTGCCCGCTGAGCTCCGCCATCTCGAAGGATGAGGGCAGAACCTGGGTCAATCTGAAGGACATTGAGACCGACCCGGCGCATGAGTACTCTTACCCATCGATCACGTTCCAGGGTGATCGCCTGCTGCTGACTTACTACCAGGGGACCCAGACGGGCAAGGACTGGACCTTCGGATTTGTCTTCCACAGCTTGCCGGTAAGCTGGCTTTACCAGCCGGCCGGCGCCAGAATCGAGGCGGCGAAGGTCTGGGCGCCGGTCATCATCAGCACCGGTGGGCCGGGACGAAGCGGCGTCATCCCCACCCGCGACGGCGCCTTGAAGACTTTCATTACTAAGGAAGGAAATCGGAACTACTCGGTTGTCTCGCGCGACGGCGGCGTGACGTGGGGCGAGGAAAAATTCGAGTACGAAGGGCCGGCGGCCTTCCTGCCGCTGCTCGATCGGGACGGCGAGTACCACCTGTTCCCGGTCGTGGAGCGCCGGGAAGGCGCCGGCCGAACGCCGGGCCTCGATTATTTCATCGACATCTGGCACATGAAGACTCATAACGCCGGCACGGTCTGGCAAAAGCCGAAGATGATCTTCAAGGGTTATGTGGGATCGATCAACGGTCTCACCCAACTGTCCAGCGGCCGCATCCTTCTGCCCTTCGCCGCCTGGGTCGGGGGCCGTCCCGAAGGTCCTCCCGCAGGCGCAAACGTGAGCACCCTCGTTTATTCGGACGACGGTGGGAATACCTGGCAGAAATCCCCAGCCGAGCTGACCGCCCCTTGCTACACCGACTTCAACGGGAGCGGCTACGGCGCCTGCGAGCCGAGCACGGTCGAGCTGACCGACGGTCGGGTGTACGCCCTGGTCAGGACCGAAACTGGGGTCCTCTACGAGTCGTACTCGCCGGACGGCGTGAACTGGGAGGAGCTCCGCCCGTCGCGCTTCCTTTCCTCGGACGCGCCGGTGGCCTTCCTGCGCCTGCCGGACAAACGACTCCTGGTCTTCTGGAACGGCTGCGAAAAGCCGCCGCGCGTTGGCGGAAACGGGGTCTACGGCGGCCGCGACGCCCTGCATGCCGCCATCTCCGGCGACGACGGGAAGACGTGGCGCGGCTACCGCGAGGTGTACCGCGACCCGACTCGCAACGACCCGCCCCAGAGGTTCGGTGACCGCGGAACAGCCTACCCCTTCGCCTACATGGGCAAATACGGCAAGGTCATCGTAGCCAGCGGCCAGGGTCGCTCCGACGCCCGCGTGATGTTTGACCCCGATTGGCTCCTGGAGACCAGCCACCGGGATGACTTTTCGAGGGGGCTGGAAGGCTGGAGCGTTTTCAAATCCATCGGGCCCGCCTCCCGCTGGTGGCGAAACCGGGTTCAGGGCGCCGTGCTGATCGATCACCCGGACAGGGCCGGCGCCAAGGCGCTCCATGTGCGCAGATCCGACGAGAACGACGGAGACGGGGCCCTCTGGAATTTTCCAATGGGCAGGAAAGGCGACCTGAAGATGCGGATCAAGCTTCAGGAGGGGTTTGGCGGTTCGGTCATCTCGCTGCTGGATCGTTTCTTCGATCCGCAGGACGCGACCGGCGACGCGGACGCGATCTACTCGCTCACCGTTACGCCGGACGGCAACATTTCGCTGAGGAACAAGCTCGAGAAAGGCCGCTGGTACGATCTCCGGTTTCAATGGGACGTCCCGAAACGGACCTGCGTCGTTTCCGTGGCCGGAGAGCCGACCGTCTGGCTGAAACCGTCTTACCGGCCCGCTCCCGGGATCAACTACGTTCGCTTCCGGTCGACGGCTCAGGGCCAGGATCTGGCCGGCATGCTTATCGAATCCGTCGAGGTCGACGTCGAGCCATGAAGTGGGTGCTGTTCCGCCTCACGCTGGGCATAGAACTCTGTTTGGGAGGCCTCTGGCCGGTCGTCGGGCAACCGGGGGCTGACCCCCGCCTGCTGCGTTGCGTGGCCTTCGGCGATTCGACCACTGCTTCCCGCCTGGTGGATGGCCACCCCCTCGAGGTTTACGCCACACAGCTGGCACGGCGGTTGGCCGGCGAGGGCGTGATTCCCGAAGTTTTGAACAAGGGGATTCCCGGGAACAATACCGTCGATGCATGGAAGCGGTTCGAAAGGGACGTGCTGTCGGTTCGACCGCACGTGGTTTTCATCCAGTTCGGCATCAACGATTCGGCGGTCGACGTCTGGAAGAAGCCGCCGGCAGCGGGCCCGCGGGTTCCTCTCGAAACGTACCAGGCCAAACTGAGGATGATGGTTCGCGAGCTGCGGGCGATCGGCGCGGAGGTTTACCTGATGACTCCTAACCCGCTCAGGTGGACGCCTGAGTTGCGCAAGCTTTATTCCGGTACGCCCTACGACCCTTCGGACCCGGACGGGTTCAACGTCCTGCTGCGCGAATACGCCGAGGCGGTCCGCCAGTTGGCGGCTGAGGAAAAGGTCCGTCTGGTGGACGTCTACCAAGCTTTTGAGGAGTACGGCAAAGTCGAGGGACAGTCCACGGACGACCTGCTGCTCGACGGGATGCACCCGAACGGCCGGGGCCATCGCCTGGTCGCTGATCTGATCATGGAGCGCCTGAATGCGCCGTGAACCAGGGTAGAGGGCTCAAGGGCGGATAGCCCGGGCTACCGTTTCGGCGATAATCGCCGCCCCGGCGGCGTTCGGGTGCACCTTGTCCGGAAACAGTTCAGGCTTGCCCTCGAGGCTTGACTGAACATCGATCAGCCCGACCTGTTTCTCGTTCGCTACGGCCCTCAACTGCGGAACGATGTGGTCGCGCAGGTTGGCCATCCGTTCGTCATCCCGGCCGGGAATCAGCGGAGCAGGCAGGCAGAGCCAGATCTGCGGCGAGATGGGAAGCCCCGCGAAGTAGTCGATCATCGCCCGGCAATCATCGGCAAATCGCGCCCGGGCTTTTTGCCACAAGGGCGGGTGGGCGTCATTGGTTCCCAGCATAATCACCACGATGTCCGGCTGGAAATCGGTCGCGGCCTGAAACTCGGCGACGCTCCGATAGGGCCGACCCGAGCCTGAAAGCATGGTTGTGCCGTCGTGACCGAAGTTACGGACGTCATAGCCTGGGCCGAGCAGCCGTCCGAGCAGTGCCGGGTAGCTGTGCGTCTCCAGGTTGGGGATGCCGTGGCCGCGAGTGATGCTGTCGCCGACGCAGGCGACGCGAATCGGCCGACTCACATCGCTGCGCACGCCCGGCGCCGGAGCAAACTCGATTGTCACCCCCGAAACCTGCGCGAAGGCGAGGCAGAAAAACCAGGCGTATACCGGCCGTCGGGCCCGGCCCTCAAGAATCGGCTTGTTGTTCAACACGCCCCCCTTAGCAGGCCGAGACGCTCCAGACATGTCCGAATCTCTTCCCGCTCCACCTCTGAGGCCGTGCGGTTCGGCAATCGGGAATAGCCTCCCGGGAGTCCGAAGCAGTCCATGGCAGCTTTCAACGAACGCCACCAGCCTATTCTGACCGCCACTTCGATGAAAGGAATCTCGATCTCGCGGACGATCCGCGTCGCCTCTGCGAGCCTGCCGGCGCAGACCGCGGCGAAGAACTCGATCTCCACGGCGGGAAGAAAGTTGGCCACGCCACCGAAGTAGGCCGGCGAGCCCCACAGCTGTCCCCACAGGAAATGCCCCATTGTTCCTCCGCCGATGATCGCCAATCGGTCCCCATAGTGCAAGCAAAGGTTCCGGTAAAGGAGGTAATTCCCAGTTGCCTCCTTGGCGCCCACGATGTTCGGGATCTCGGCCAGGCGACCTATCAGCTCGATGTTCCGGATAACATCGCGGTTGCTGTACACGACGATCGGAATTTCGTTTTCTTCGGCAATGGTCCGGTAGTGCTCGTAGACACCCTCTTCGCCGTCGTACAGGTAATAGGGAGGGCAGATCAGGACAGCGTCGGCGCCCTCACGCCGGGCTTGGGCGACCAGCCGGCTTGCCAGCGCTGTTCCCGAGTGACTCGCCCCCGCTATCACGATGACGTGACCGGCCGCCTCGTCGACGACGGTCGCGACGATCTTCCTGTGCTCCGCCTCGCTCACCGTGTAAAACTCACCTGTGCTGCCCAGTGGAGAGATAATGCGAATGCCGTTGTCGATCAAAAAACGGGTGTACCGGCGTAATCCGGCGTAGTCGACCGCACCGTCCCGCTTGAACGGCGTGGGCATGGGTACGATTGGCCCCCGCAGACTTTCCCTGAACTGCGACCACCACATTGTCGGAGCCTCCTGTTACAGGTCTCTTCCATAGACCCCCGATTCCCTGACCACCTGGACAGCGGCCAGCAGACTGTCGCGGGACGTTGTCGGCGAGACCGCCTCGCCGGTCCCCAAGATGAACCCACCGCCCCCTCCCGCGTCCCGGATGGCTTGTTCGGATGCCTTTCTCACGACTTCCGGGTCACCCAGGTCGAAGGTGTAGCAGGGGTCGAGTCCGCCCCAGAGCGCCACCCGCGTGCCAAACTGTCTTTTGATGTCGGCCAGGACGACATCGCCTACCTCGGGAGGCTGCAAGCCGCTGAGGACATCTGCTCCCGATGCCACGATCGAGGGGATGATGTCCCGCATCTTGCCATCGTCCTGGTAGACGTAAATAGCTCCGTAGGAATGCGCCAGGTCGACAGCCTCGCGGACGAGGGGCAGGAAGAAACACTCGTAGCTCCGAGGCGACCAGCCGACCGAGGGGCCGCACTGGAACCAGCTGTCGAAGACGACTTCGACGCCCTCCTGCAACATGGCCCTGAGATTACGCAGGTGGGCGTCCTGGGCCAGGCGACAGACTCCCCGGAGCAGTTCCGGGTCTTCGATCGAGGCAAGCAGCATCCCCTCGGGCCCCAGCGGCTCCATGCCCCATCCGCCGGGGTGGGCACAGTCGGCAGCGGCTAAAACCGCACGGTCGCCGATCTGGTCGAGCAACAGCCGGATGTCCGCGACAGCGTCGCGGCGAGGCGGGGGGTAGAGATACCGGAGAGCCTCCAGGTCAGCCACCGACTTAACCAGCGGCTCTACGCGGTGCGGATTCGGTCCATCCCCGTAGCCGCGATCCGGCCGAGGCCACTGGATCACGTCGTTCAAAGTCCCGGCGGGCGTCTGAAAGGTGCGGTAGTACCACACCTCGTCGGGGCGGCTCTCAATCCTGAGCTCAACGCCAACATCCGGCAGGTCGCCGTACAGCCCTGACGCCGCATAACTGTAACCGCCGGAGGGGGAGTAAACATAGTCGTTCGCAACCGTCTGCCAGACATACTGGCCGTAGGTCAGGATCGGGTCGAGCCCGAGTTCCTCGGCGACTTTCAACTGGTGGGCTGGGCAGACACAGCCCTCCCGACCTCTGATCCAGCGGATCATGAAAGGACTGCATGGCACCCGGTCCGGCGCCTCCCCTCTCATGGCCTTCACTATTCGTTCTCGCGGAGTCATCGTCCTCCTTCTCGGTCTTGGCTTTCAGCCTCTAACTGGAGCGGCGAAACGGCTGAAAGCTTTTTCGCGAAGAGCTTTCTCTGCGTGCTCATTTGGACGGCCGAACTTCCTCGGCCAACCCGATGCGCAGGCGCCAGCCCCTGACACCTCCGGCCTCCCGTCGATACCCTGTATACCAGGCCTGCAGACGGCCCTTCGCGTCGAGCAGAAACGGGTGTCCCACGACTGCGTCGTCGAAATCCCCACTGGATCCAGGTGCCAGCACCGGCCTGCCGCCGTTCACCATCCGCCAGCTGACCCCGTCGGCGCTCGACGCGGCATAAAGCCCGGGCTCTGCCTCCAGGGCCATGTACAACATCACGTACTCGCCCCTCCGCCGGCAGACTGCCTGCCCGTACGCCTGCTGAGGGGAAAGTCCCCGGACGGGCTGGGAATCATTCGCACGGCGCCACCGCACCCCGTCCTCGCTTTCTGCCAGGCAGACCGTGTGACCGTGGCGAGGCGACCAGGCGGCATACCACATGCGGTATCGGCCCTGCTCTCGCAGGATTGACGGCGAGCCGGCCTGAACTTCGTCAAACGCACCCTCCGGGCCGACGTCGAAGACTGGAAGACCTGAATTCTCCCGGGTCCAGTGAACCCCGTCCCTGCTCCGGGCCAGGAAAATCCGGTAATAACCAAAGCCCGAGGAGTGCCATTCCCGCGCCATTCCGGTGTACCACATCCGGTAAAGCGCGCCGTCGTGCAGGACTTCCGGTCCCATCACCTGTCCGCCGTCGAGACTTCCCTCCGGACCCGGACCTAGGACCGGCCGGCCCTTATTCTCCCGTTGCCACCGGCACCCGTCGCGGCTGACCGCCAGGCCGATTCCGCCCGGGCCCATTTTCGAGTCGTAGTAGGACGAGTACCAAAGCCGGTAGACGCCTTCCGACTGGACAACGGTCGGGCAGGTGACCCAGGCTTCGTCGAATTGGCCGGGATCACCGAGATCGAGAATGGCCCCTCCCGCTCTGTCTCCTGCCACCTTGCGCCAGCCGGTAATGTCCGCTCGAAGGGTCAGCCCCACAACAGCTCCCAGGCAAACACCGGCCGTCATCAGAATCGAGGCCCCCCATCCCCATCGCCTTCTCACTTACGTCTCTCCACCCCGCACACCTGCCCCTCCCCGTACCCGTGCTCGACAAACGAGTGGTCCATGAAGTAGAGATGACAGTAAGACGAGCTGATTACCAGGTCGACGTCCCCGTCCCGGTTCCAATCGACCGGGTAAGGAAAGGGGTACGGGATCCAGGGCATCCGGGGGATCGCCTTTGAGGCGTCAAACGTAAACTTCGGCTGAGTCGGGGTCCCCTCGTTCAGTAGCAGATGGTCGACGCCTCTGCCGAAAATCAGGTCGAGCAGCTTGTCACCGTTCCAGTCGCAACTGCCCACCCAGGCCCGGCTGCCGTTTCCGGGGATGATCGTCTGTCCGGACCCGAAAACCGACTTCCGGTTGCAGCCGCGGTTCGGGAAAAAGTACAGATTTCCGTTCGCGTCGGCCACCATCAGGTCGTTTTTCCCGTCCCCGTTGAAGTCGCCGGCCGCCAATACCGACCTGTCCCCCGAATGGGACTCGAACGAGTCCGGGGTCTTGTCGGCAATCCCCATTTTGCCGACCCGGAGTATGCTGCCGTCTTCGAGCTTGAACGGAGCGCCCGGGGACAGGCTGAAGCGTTTGGGACCGCCGGTGTTCTCGTAGTACCAGACGTCGCCGGCCGAACGGCCGAGCAAATAATCGAGATCACCGTCCGTGTCCCAGTCGAACAACTCCGGAAAAGTATGAGCGTCACCTGGGGGGAAAACATGGCTGATAATCTTCCCGTCGGCCGTTGTGACCTTCCCCTCAATCCGGAATTCGGCCGGGTTTCGGGGGTCGATATTGCGCGCCAGGCGGTTTTCCTGCGTCCCTCCCAGGATCAGGTCGAAGTCGCCGTCTCCGTCGATGTCCCCCGGCGGGTTTGAAAAGATCGAAACCAGCAACGACGACCACTCGATGCCAAGCGGACCTTCGCGACGGAAAGCCGGCTGCGAGGCGTTGCCCACGTTCCGGTATAGTCTGACTTGATAATCGAAGCCGACGCCGAGGTTCATCCCCACCAGAAGGTCGAGATCCTTGTCGGCGTCGATATCCACCAGTCGTGGAATGGCCAGCCCTTCTCCTCCCGGCCAGCCTCCCTCTACCGGGAAGGGACGTTCGCTGAGCCGGGGCGCTCCCGCCGCCCCCGTGTTCTCGAAATAATGAAGCCATTGCAGGCCCGGCTTGTCGATCCCACCTCCGGTCGCGCTCAGTTTCATGGCGCCGGTTATCAGGTCCAGATCGCCGTCTCCGTCCAGGTCAGCGACGGTTGGAGCGGCGGCCCATTGCATGTCAATCGTCTTACCATCCGCCTCGAGCGGCCCCCGGGACTTCAAAACCGGGACGCCCTTCGCCTGTCGGGTGTTCTCATACAAGAAGACGAAGCCGGTCAGATAGCCGCCCAGCAAGAGATCCTTGTCGCCGTCGCCGTCCCAGTCCACGACTTCCGGCACTGAGGTGTATTCGCGCTTCATGTAGGGAGCTTCCGGACACGGAAGAAAAGGCACCTCGATCTCAGCTCCGTCTGCTTGCAGTCCGCCTTTGTCACTGAGCCGCGGGAGGTCCCTTGTTCCCGTGTTTTCGTAGTAGATCGGTGTTCCGCGCGGCTCGCGGGCCACGATCAAGTCGAAGTCCCCATCGTCGTCCCAGTCGACGGCCAGGGGCGCGGCCAGCCAGCCGGGCCGAATCACCTTGCCATCGGCCTCGAGCAGGCGCCGGTCCCGGAAGGCGGCTATCGCCCTGGTTCCGCGATTGGGAAACCAGGTCACATGACCAAGCCCGTCCCCGCAAATAACGTCCGTGAGACCATCCCCATCCCAGTCGACAATCGCCGGACGGACATGGTTGTACGCGCCCAGTCGCCCCTCCTTTTGATACAGCGCGTCACAATCACCAATCTGCGCCCGCGAAGGGAGACCGGATTGCCTGCCCCGCTGGACAAGGTCGAAGTAGATGGAATAGTGCGAGGGCTCGTTTTCCTCCTGGACATGTGCCCAGACTACAGTCCCCGAGTCGCCGCGGTCTTGCAGGTAGTACATGAAGCTGTAGGGGGAGGGATCCACGTAGTCGAAACGGTAAGGAAGGTCAAAAGGGCCAAGCGCGTACCGGAAATTATTCGCCGGGAAAGGTTTGCCGGTCTTGGGGGAATAGCGAATCACCTGCAGCGTGGCCAGGTCCACCGCCCCGGCCCCTCCGACTTGACCGAGCGCCCGGAGAAAGTCGAGCTTCACCCGCGCCGGCCGCTCGTCCCGAGCCCGGTTGATCGGCACCGGAGGCACCGTCACCTGGATCCGGTAACTCCCCTGCCCCGCCCACTGTGGCCAGGGATTGCCGGGCTCGGCCGACAGACAGGACGGCAGGACGGCAGCCAGGACGACCCACGCGAGAGGTGCTCGAACGCCGGCCATTATTCCCCCTCTTTCTTTTGAACGGTGAGAGAGCAACGCGCCTTCCGGCAGGCCTGGCTCAAATCGATCTGATACTCGAAACCGAGCGGCTCGAGAACCCGGCGATAGAGTGTGTCACAGTGCTCGCAGTAGGCCGGATAAGGGTTGAGGTCGGGGTCGTCGAGCAGGCGGCTCATGCTCGGGCAACGCCTCATCTCAATGGTGAAAATGCCGTGTTCTTCATCGAGGACCATCCGGAAGTCCGCCGCTTCTTCGGTCAGCGCGCGGCTCCAGTACTCGTAGCAGCCGGCCAGACCTCTCTCTGCCGCCAGATTACGCAGGTTCCCGAGAAACGCATCCGACAAGCTTTCCCAGAAACGGACCACCGCCTCTTTGCCCCCGCTCGCATGCAGAAACCTGAAAAGCTCGCTGTAAGCGGGAATGAATTCGATACAGGAAATCATGGTTTTTCTGTCTCTTTCCAGAACTTCTGCACGCACGTGCCCTCGCCAGGCTCGTAGCTGCAGGAGGCAAAGTAACCGGCCTGTTCGCAGATCGTGTCGTTTACCGCGACCGTTGTTTCACAGTAGCGAGTCGTGTAGAGTTGACCGCTCTTTTTCAGGTGGGCAATAGCCGGGCACTCCTCCACGGTCAGAACCAGGACATCCCCCTCGTACTCCATGCGAAACTTCCCGCCCTCGCGCGTGAAGATCGCCCGCCAATGGCGCTCGAGAGCCGGCAAGCCCTCCCGCCGAAGGCTTTCGACCAGGCGTTTGTAGTTCTTACGCCCGACGTCTCTCAGGTACTGCGTGGTCGCCTCCGGGCCGAAGTTCTCGTCCAGATAACGGATCGAGTAGCACAGAGCGCCGTGGAAATCCTTGTGCAGATACTCGTGATCGCTCGCCTGGCAATCGAGCACTTTCAGTTTGTGTTCAGGACTGCTCATCTGTCATGGCCCTCTTGCGCCAGCGGTCCACCGGGAGCGGATCGCTGATCGCACTGATATCGCCCGTAGCGTTTCACCGCCGCGACACCGGCCCGGAGGCTCTCGAGCGGGGTCGACGGCGAGATCCCTTCCGCCGTCCCAACCACGTACCCGCCTCCGGACGCCGCTTCCTCGATCGCTTTCTTCACGGCCGCCGTCACCTTCTCGGCAGACCCCAAGTCGAACGTGTAGCACGGGTCGAGCCCGCCGAACAGGGCCGCCCTGCCGCCGGCCAGTTCCTTGGCCTCCCGCAGGCCCACGTCTCCCACCTCGGGCGGCTGAAGCCCGCTGATCACGTCCACCTGAGCATCAAGGAGCAGGGGGATGAGGTCCCGCATACGCCCGTCATCGTGGTAGATATAGATGGCCCGGTAATCGTGGACCAGGCGGGCTGTCTCACTGACGAACTGGAGGAACACTCTCCGGTAAAAGTTGGGGGACCAGCCCATGGAGAGGCCTGCCAGGGACCAGCTATCGAAAACGGCCTTTACACCCTGCTCCAACATCAACCTCAGGTTCTCCAGATGAACATCCTGGCAGTAACGGGCAACGGCCAGAACCAGGTCGGGGTCTTCCACCGAGGCGATCAGCCGGCCTTCCTCACCCAGCGCTTCGAGCCCCCAGCCGCCCGGATGAGTGTTGTCATAAGCGGCCACCAGGGCGCGCTCACCCACCTGGTCAAGAAGGAGCGGCAGATCGGCCACCACGTCCCGCCGGGCGGGCGGGAACAGGTGTCGCAGGGCGGGAAGATCATCGCGGCTCTTGACCAGCGGCTCCACCCGTACGGGATTCGGCCCGTCTCCGTAACCCCTGTCAGGCCGAGCCCACCTCAGGACGTCGCCCAGCTGCCCCTCCGGCGTCTTGAAAGTGCGGCGGAACCAGACCTCGTCCGGTCGGTTTTCAACCTTCAACTCCAGGGTCACACCCGGGAGATCGCCTCCCAGGCCGGAAGCGGCGTACGCGTGCCCGCCGGCCGGGGTGTAGACGTAGTCGTTGCGGACCGTCCTCCAGACGTAGAGCCCGTAGCAGATCAGCAGATCCAGGTCGAGGTCCTCGGCCAATTTGAGCTGGTGAAGCGGGCAGGTGCACCCATAGTGGTACCGAATCCACCGCATGATAGAGGGCGAAAACGGGACGCGGTCCGGACATCCACCACGAAAGGCGGTCAGAAGGCGTTCCCGACGGCTCGGGCCGGCTAGCTTTGAAATCATAGACTTAGCGCCACTCGAAAACCGATGCAGTCGAACCGGCCTTCGAGCGGATCCTCGTGGTGACAGGCGCAATACAGATAGGGGGAATCTGGCGTCTTGAACGAGCCGCCCCGACAGACCGGGTTCAGGCGGGAGTCTCGAATTCCGGTGTCGTCGTACACAAGCTTCGCCCGATCAGCCTGCACGTCCCGGTCGAAACACTCCTCGCACATAGAACCCGCTCCAATGGCAAGCACATTCATAAAGAACGCCCCGAACGAAGCCCGTCCCAAGAATAATTCGGCACGTTTTAGCTGTCAACAGTTAACAAACAGTCCAAAATCGGGTAGAGTAACCTCGGCGGACGTGGCCGGTGTCAAGGGGCCGGCCCATGGTCAAATGAGGCGCGAAGACAAGCACAGACTATCGGCCACTGAGCGGTGGTTGAGTGACCGCCGCCTGAGCTTCGCCCATTAAGAGAGGGACTTTCAATGGCTTCTGGCGCTTTCAGCACTTTCGACTGGTCGATCTTGATCGTCTACATGGCGCTGTCGCTCCTGATCGGCGTCTCCTTTTACAGAAAACAGGGAAATTCCAGTGATTTCTTCCTGGCCGGCCGGGGGATGTCGTGGTTCCCGATTGCCATTTCAATTATGGCGACCGACCTGAGCGCCATCAGCTACATGGGTGTACCGGCTCTCGTCTTCCAGAAGGACCTGAAGTACTTTCTAGCCATCATCGTCCTCTCTGGCACGATGGTGGTGGTCAGTGTCCTCTTTGTACCGATTTTCTTCCGGCTCAAACTGTTTACCGTTTACGAGTACCTCGAAGGCCGCTTCAACGTGGCCGTCCGGTCCTTCGCCTCGCTGCTTTTCCTGGGTGGCCGGACCGCCTGGCTGGCCAACACGATCTATGTCCCTGCCTTGGCGCTGGCCGAAATCACCGGCTTGAATGTCTATCTGACCATCCTGATTTGCGGAGTCGTGACCACGAGCTATACCATTCTCGGGGGGATGGAGGCGGTGATCTGGACCGACTTCCTGCAGTTCTTCGTTCTTATCGGCGGGGCCCTGGTCATGCTCTACGCCGTCACAGCCACGTTCGGCTTCGATATCGGGGAGATCTGGGCAGTCGCTTCAGCGGGGGGGCACACCAGGCTGGTTGATTTTTCGCTCGACCCGACCCAAGAGTTCACTTTCTGGGGAATACTGGCCGGCATTTTCGTCTACAACCTGGCCTCCTACTCATCGGACCAGATCATCGTCCAGCGTTACCTGACAACCAAGAGCCTGAAGGACACGGCGCGGGCCGTTCTGGGGAACGGCGCCATGATCCTGCCGACGATGATCGTCCTGTACTTGTGCGGCGTCGGATTCGCGGCCTACTACGCAACGCACCCCGGCCTGGCAGCGACTCTGACGAGCGCAGATCGGGTCTTGCCGCATTTCACGGTCAACGTCCTCCCTAACGGACTGCGCGGTCTGATCCTGGCCGGGATTTTCGCCGCGACCATGTCGAGTATCTCGGCAGGAATCAATTCCGTGGCCACTTGCGTCACCAAGGATTACCTGACCCGCTTTTCCCTCATCCGCCCGGAAAGTGAGCTGTTGTTCGGCAGGCTGACGAGTCTGTTCTGGGGCGCGCTCGCCACCTGTTCGGCGCTGCTGCTCGTCAATTGGCGGCTGACGATCATCGAGAAGTTCGCTACCATTTACAGCTATTTCGCCGGCCCGCTGGCCGGGATTTTCCTGCTCGGCGTGCTGACGAGCCGTACGCGCGGCTGGCAGGCGATTGCGGGTGCCGTCACCGGGATCAGCCTGGTCGGCGTCGTCAGTGTGACAACAGATTTTCACTGGCTCTGGTACAGCCCGATCGGCTGCGGGACGACCATTCTCACCGGACTTCTCCTCAGCCTGCTTTCGACCTCCCCGGCTCGTGACGTGAGCCGATACACTCTCGCAGGCGCCCGCGGCCGGAAACTCAGCGAACCGGGCGCTGTATAAGCACCGTTTTCGCTGCTATGACGGACGCAAGCCGAGGCCGTCGTAAAAGACCTTCAGCTCGGCCATCTGGCGGCCGTCGAAACTCGGCTGGGGAGGCCGCTGATAGCGTTTCGCCACTCCGAAATGCTCCAAAGTGGCATTCCAGAAGCCGGTCGTCCAACGCCGGAAGAAAGGAATATCGTACTTGAAGACGCATTCCTTCATCTTTTCCTGGTCGTTGTCCTGGACTGCTTTCCAAAACGCCATGGCAAACCCGAGGACGAAGGTCGAGAAGGTACTGTAGTACGCCTGCATCCCGTACGGGCGGAACTCGAGGAACCGTGATTTGGTTCCACCTGCAAAAATCGCGAGCTTCTCCCCGTAGCGCTGGTAAAACGGTATGCTCCACTCGATGGTGTACTCCTCCTTGAACCCGTCGACCGTATCGATTTTCGCCAGGCGGTCCATCAGGTCGAATGACGGCTGGCCGTGGATGACCATGTTCAAGCGCGTTGAGCCGGCAATGGCTTTGAAAAGCTCAAAAACGCCCTCCTCGGTCCCATAGGTCGGGATCCGGATCTGGACCGCGTCGGCGCCCACTGATTCGGCATACTTCGCGTACTCGACGATCGGTCGGGTCCACCAGAAGTGGGCGGCGGCGATGGTGACCGCTTTGCCGCCCGCCGCCTCCACCATGACCTTCGTCAGCAGGCGGATTTCGTCATAGCTGAGAATATCGTACTGGTTGTTGCCGGCCGTAAGCGTTACGACTCCGATTCCGGCGTCAATCCCCCGTCCGATGATCCGCCGCACTGCCTCATAATCGATCGAGAAGTCGGCCTTGTATGGCGTCGGGAAGGAAAGGATCGGTCCCCGGACACGGCTGCGGAACTCGTCCGGGCTCATTCCCTTCCCGGCCCGCGCAAACCGTCCGGTCCGGATGGCCGGCGCGACGGCGGCTGCTGCGGCCCCGCTGCCGGCGAGTTTCAAAAAACTTCGGCGGTTCCAAGTCGGTTCTTGCATAGTCGTCTCCCTTAGTGCGGAATCCGCTCATAGCTCTTTCCCTAACGGTCTGCTTCAAAGTCCACCGATTCAACCAGTAGCCCGCCATCGTCGGTGGCCGGCGCGGTGGATCTGACCCGCAGGTAGCAGGCGCCGGGCGCCTCGCGGCCCAGACGCAACGAAAAGAACGCCCGTCCGTCCAGGAAAACCTCGGCCCGCTGCCTCGCTAGATCCCAAGCGAGCACGAGCGTGTGCCAGCGGTCCGGCTCGATCCGGCCGGCGCCGGCCACGGCCCCTTGCGCATCCAACTGCAGATTGAACAGGTTGAAGAACCGGTCTTCGGCGTCGAACGGCACGGAAAAGTGGTCGGTCAATCCGAAGAGAGCACCCGAGAAGCTCGGCTCGAGCTTGATCTTGAGAGAGATCCGGCCGCGGGCCGCCAGGGGAAAATTCCAGACGGCGCCGGCAGGCCAGACGGTCTCGGGCTTCGCCAGCCGCAGCACCTTGGCGCCCGGTTTCGATGGATGGGCTGCCAACCCAACGCCCCGGGTGCCGAAAATCGACCAGTCCTCCAAACCCTCGGAAAAGTCCGTGCGCTGCCGCGTCTCGTACAGCCAGGCTGGGTCGACGACGACCATCCAGCGCGGCGCCTGCGGCGCGCCGGAGACCACCTTCTCGGGATGTTGGGAACGCGTGCCCGTGCGAACGCCGAGCCCAAAAACGACTCTCCCCTTGGAGTCTAGCGACGTAAAGGGGTAGGAGACACCGAAGTCGCCTCCGCCTGGCGGTGTCTCGTTGCGCAAGGGATCGCGGACCACTTCCCGAAAACCCGTCCAGGTTCGCCCCTCGTCGGCCGAGACGGCCGCGTGCAGGACATGGCGCCCGCCGTAAGCGTAAGGGTATCGGAGACAACGATTAACCAGCAGCAGGATCCCGCCGTCGGTGAGCCTGACGAGACCGGCCGGAGAGTCCGAGGAGATGAGGTCCGTCGGCGTCGGCTGGCGCCAGCTTACTCCGTCGTCCTTGGAGTAAGACTCGTAGAAGCGGCCCGTCTGCGTCCTGATGAGCATCCACACCCGGCCATCTTTCAGCTGGAGGACGACCGGCTCCACGGCTCCGAGGATGGTGCCCAGGTCAGGGGCGGGAACCATCAGGACGCTCGGCGACTGCCGCCAGGTCCTGCCGCCGTCGTCGGAGTAGAGGGCGGTCGCGTTAAACTGGCCAGGATAGGTGAAGGCGGCAAAGCCCGGCCCGCGCTCGCGCCAGGACCGCGTCACCCGGTAGGAAATGGGAAGCAGAAGCCGCCCGCTGGCCAGCTGTATGGCTGACTGCAGATCCCCGCCGCGCCCTTCCCAGATCTGGTGCGGCGGCTGCCCCCCGCCGCCGGCCCGCCAACTCGCGTGCCAGACGTTCAAGCGTTCTTTTTTGCCGGGACTCCCCACCCCGGTCCCGGAGCCCACCGACCCGGTGCTGGGATCGTGCAGGAAAAAGAAGTGGGCTTCACCGGCGCGGTCGACCACAACGACCCAGTAGCCGAAGGTTCCCGCTTCTCGAGGCAGGCTGAAGGCCGGTTGTCCCGCTGACCAGGTCTCTCCGTCATCAGTCGAGGAACGGCCAACCATCCTCTGGACGCCTTCCAGCGTCTGCAGGGAAAACGCGACGAGCGTGCCGTCAGGGAAAAGGGCCGGCTTTTCGAGCTCCTCCGACTGCGCAATGAGGCGCGGCGGCGACGCACATACAGCAAAACCGGTTGCGGCAATAAGGACAATCACCACGACACGCACGATCATGCTCAATACCTCCCGGCAAGCCGACACTACATCACGTCGATCTTGATATCGGCTGTACTCTCGTAAGAGACCGTAGAACGATATTTCTCGAACATCGCCCGATTCTGCGCGGCGCTTCGAGCCGGCGCCACGGGATCGTCAATCTTCACCGCCACTGACTCGACTAGAAAGCCGGCCGGGTCCGGCCGGGCAGCCAAGGAGCGCAGGCGCAGGTAGCTCACCCCATTGGGTGTCTCGAAGTTCAGCTTCAACTGCACGACCGGCCGGCCGTCCAGACGCGCCTTGCAGACCTGCGCGGACAAGTCCCAGGCGAGATCCAGAGAATACCACCGCCCGCTTTCGAGTCTCGGACCGTTTCCAAGCCGCCCGTCAGCGCCGACCGGCAGGTTGAACTGAGCATACTTTTCCCCGTTGTTGTCGGTCGGATTGAAGGCACGATCCCCCAGCGCGATGTTCGCCTGGCCGCAACCCGGCTGCAGCATCAGGCGCAACGTGAGCGTGCCTTTCCAGCCCAGAGGAAAATTCCAGGACGCCCCGTCACCGTCGTTCCCGTCCGGCCGCCGCACATGGAGCACTTTGGCGCCGGCCCGGGAGGGGTGTTCGATCAGCTCCGGCCCTTGCACGCGCTGGCGTTGGGGACCGGCGCCGCGAGCAGGCCCGACCGTCTTGAAGGTCAGCCAGCCTTCCAGTCCCCCGGAGAAGTCGTCCTCATGTTCCGTTTGAGTCAACCAGGCAGGGTCTACCACGATGACGTTTCGACGTCCCGGCCCCTGCCCGCTTACGAGCACGATCACTCCCCCCTCCGTATGGTAGGCGAGCGGGTAAGCGGTGCCTCGATCGCCGGTCGCCCGCTCAGGCGAAAGGCGGTGTGGGTCACGGTAGATCTCCCGAAAACCGCGCCAGCTCTTCCCGTCGTCTTCCGATATGGCGGCATGCAACGAATCGCGCCCTCCGTATTCAAACTGGCCGTCCACCCGGGGAGGCATCTCGTAGTTGTTCCAAATATTCACCAGCCTTCCATCGGGAAGCCGGTCGAAGTCAGAAGGCGAGGTGGAAGAGTAAAAGCGAGACGCCTGCGCTTCAGACCAGGTCGTGCCCTGGTCCGTCGAGTACGATTCGTACAGGAAACCTGTCTGGGTGCGGAAAAGCATCCAGATCCGGCCGTCTTTCAGCTCGATGACCGAGGGCTCGCAGGCGCCGTAGTTGTTGCCGTTATATCCGCGATAGCAGGGCGAGGTCAGCTCCGACGGGGACAAGGCCCACGTGTCTCCCCCGTCATCCGAGTAGATCGCGGTGGTGATGTGGGAACCGGTGGCATGTGTCACGTCCCGACCAGCAATCCACGATCCGAAAGGCACCAGGATCCGGCCGGTTTTCAACTGCTTCCAGTCCATCAGAGCGCCGCAGTAACCCTCCCAGACCATCTTGGACCCCTCCCACCGCGACCGGCCCTTCACGGTCCGGTCATGCCACAGGTCGATAAACCGGGTAATGGCGAGCCCGTCCGGGCCGCCGGGACGTTGAGCCTTCCGGCGCAGGACCGTCTCCAGCACGTGCAGCTCACCGTCCGAGGTCACCAGATTCGGGACTCCGGTTTCGGAGACCCCTTTCACATCTTCCGCCTTCGGTTCGCTCAAGGTGCGCCCGTCCGCCCTGAATCTGACCGAAGACAGCCGGCCCCCTTCGTTCCGAAAGAACGCCTTCAGGGAACCGTCGGGCAGCTGAGTCATGCCCGAAAAGTACTTCTCGAGTCCGAAAAGGACGAGCGGCGGCCGAGGAGGCTTGCCCGCCTCGGAAGCCCGTTCGGCTGGCCGCAGGCCGTAACCCATTGCACTGACTGCTGCTATCACAACAACTGGGAGGAATCTTCTTCTCGACATTGGCTCTCCTCGGCCCTCGGCCCGACGGTCTTCTGGCGAAAGTTACACTGGGATGAGGCCGCCTGTCAACAGTTGACAATCATGCGTAGTAACCGCTCAGTTTTCTGCGAGCGAAGCGGCAGGCGCTTTTGGAGTTCATCATGCC
>JBHGBF010000064.1:0-42098 GCA_041946865.1 Acidobacteriota bacterium
GCCTGAGGACCTCGAGCATTTCCCGGTAGTACTCCGGGGCCAGTTGTTCCGCGCCCTGCAGGAGAATGCGGCGTTTGACGAACAGCCTGAGATAGCGGCGGTAGCGGTACCCTACGGCAAACAGGAGGAGACCGCCCGGAAGCGCCCAGAACAGCACGGCGATGTCCGAGAGTCGAGCCGCCAGAAATTCGTCCTGGAGAGCCTCGCGGATCACTCGCAGTCTCCCGAGCAGCCGGCCCGTGCCGGTCAGAAACCGAAACAGCTCTCGCCCCGTCGATTGGAACAGGGTGACCTGTCCGATACGATCGAACGTAATCACCTCGGTCCAGAAAGAATCGAGCGCATCAAGCCACTGCGCGCCGAGGCGCAGGTAGAATGTTTCTTCTTCGGTGGCCGGCGGCGTGGGGTCGAATTCCACCCAGCCTCCGCCCTCGAAGTACGCCTCGACCCAGCTGTGGGCGTCGGACTGCCGGACGACAAAGTGGTCGCTCCAGCTGTTGAATTCACCTCGACGAAAACCGTTGACCACCCGGCAGGGGATGCCGATCGAGCGCAGCATCACGGCTTGGGCTGCGGCAAAATACTCGCAGTGACCCGCCTTGTGCTCAAAAAGGAAATCGGCGAGGGGATCAGCGGCCGCCCCCGGCTCGTTATCCAGGCTGTACCGGTAGTTCTGCCTGAGAAACCTTTCGACGGCCAGGGCGCGCGCCAGCGCCGTCGGCTTGTTTCGCGTGATTTCCTGCGCCAGCGCCCGTATCCGAGGGTCAATCTCAGGCAGTTGGAGATAGGGCTCCATGCCCCGGGGCGGGCCTGCCGCTCGCTGGGCGGCCGCCAGCCTCTGGGCCCGGGTCATGATGTCGGAATACACCACATAGGTGGACCGGTGAAGGCGCGGGGGCAAGTAGGTAAACGAGTTGTTTCCGTCTTCGACGATATAGCTGCCGTGGCCTCCGAAACCAGAGATGGAGATGATGTCGGGGGCGCCAAACACGATGTTGGTGAAGGGCTCGACGAAGAAAGTTTGCCGGAGCTGGGTCTCCTGCTGCCGCCTGGTCCGCGGTACGATGAACGACCTGTACAGCTGATTCTGGTAAATCTGCTGCTCGTTCCGTCGGGTGTTCGACCAGACCTTTCCATCGTAACGATCCAGCGCTATTCCCCGCCATTTCAGCTCGACAGGCAACGTCTCGACCGGCTTGTCGGTCCTGACTCTCATGACGATCCGCGCGTCGCTCAAGATCCGGCCCAGTTCGCCGAGGACCACACGATCGGAGAAACCGGTCATCTGCGCCAGGCTGTCGCCGTGAGTGCGAAGGAATGACACGCCGCCCCGCGGTATGACCACGAAAATCGGAATTGCCAGAAGCAGGATCAGAAGGGTCACCGTCGCCGACATCTGCAGGTAGGCTTTGTGCGAGAAACTGACCCGCCGGTTTTCCAGATAAGCCGCCCTGGTCTCAAAGAGCATAAAGGCCTGGATCGAGAAAAAGACGTAAATGGCGAGGGTCACGAGGAAGAAAGCAGAGATCGTATAGGTCGACGCAAGGAGCACAAAAACAAACGAAATCAGGTACAGGAACAGATAGTCCCGGCCGGTTGACGCTGAAACGAGCCTCAGGAGACTCATCAGCACGAGCAGGTGCACCAGCCCTTCTATGACCGGCGACCGCAGCGACACCTCAACCACGAACCAACCGAGCAGGCCGAGGACCAGGACCAGCTGCACGCCGTAAGACAGGCTCAGGCCTCCCAGCCGCGCAATCAAAAGAACGACGAGCAGGTACAGACCCGCCAGCGGGGGGGAAACCGCGCCGGACGCAAAAAGGCTGAAGGACCCCGCAAGGAGCAGAAGATAGCTGTAGAGTCGGAACGCGCGTTCAAACGTCATTCGCGCGGCTCCATTTCAGATAGTCGATGACCGGCCCTCGAGATGACTCCGCTTTGAGACCGGCTGCGAACATCACCGAGCCGGAAGGCCGATCCTCGGGATCAATCTTCTGCTCGCTCGAGGGCTGAACCGAGGCCAGATACTCCATCAAATTCCGATAGCTTTCTGCCCTGCCGTTGACCGTGGCCCGGAATTCGCCCGAGTCGAAGAGGAAGGTCCGGCGTCGTTCATGGTAATAACTGCAGAGGGACGCCACGTACGAGACGGCGGTTTCAAAAGCGGACCGGGTCGCCGGCGAGACCACGGGCAGATAGGTCGAGAAGGCGATCGAGACCGGCTGGTCTTCTTCGGCAGAGTAGTCCCTTACCATCAAATGAGCGGTCTTGGCCGTGGACTTCCAGTGGACGTGCCGAGCATCGTCTCCCGGCAAATAGCCCCTGATGTTGTAAAGACTGCCGCCAGTCCCGCGCCGATTCTGCTCCTGACTCCCATCCAGGTACGGATAAAGCAGGAGCAACTGATCCACATCGCGCAGCCGGGGATAAACCACGATACTTCCCGACGCCTGGATTTCCCGCCCCCGCGAAAAGAATCCGAAAGGGAAAGTCGTCCGCACCTCAAAACCGGTCACAGGGTAAATACCCCGACGTTCGAATGCGCAGACGAGGGGCAAAGAAAGCGAACCTCCAGGTTTGATGAAGGGGAACATCTTCTCCTGCAGAAAGAAGTCGGTCCCTTCGGGCTCGGAGTCCTCGTCTTTGCGACTCTTCAGCCGCAGGGCAAAAGACGGAAATCGACGCTTCAGGTTCTGCAGCGTGAGCATGAAGACGGCCTTCTGGCCGGCATGGATCGCGTCCGGAGCACGCAAGGTGATACGTAGCTCGTAAAGCACCAGATTGGAAATCAGCCCCGAGACGATCATGGCCGCCATAAGGGTGGACAAGACCAGGATCAGCAGGTTGTTTCCGGTGTTCAGGCTGGAAAGAGCGACGAGAACGACGACAAGGACAAAGAAGGCCCCCCGGCGGGTAAAACGGAAAAACTGGAGGCGGTTGAGAAAATCGAGCTTGAGTCTGAGCACCAGTCGCGGAATCAAGGTGACACTGACCACCAGCAGAAAGCTCAGTGAAAGGATCGACAGGAACACCGAGGCGTACATCTGGCCCTGCTGGCGCGCTACGGTCCCGAGTAGCGCCAGAACAGCTGCGACCACAAGAAAAACGCTCGACCAGATGACCTGACCGACCGGCAATCGCCCGGGATGTGCTTTGGGCATGGTTTCGTGGTGGAGGTTCCGCTGTAGTCGGCCCACGAACCAATACGGACGAACACGGACAAAAAAGTCTCTGTTCGTGTTTGTTCGTGGGTTGGTTCGTGGACCCTACAGCGGAATCTCCACTTCCTCCATCAAGCCTTTGATAACCGACTCAGCTTCAACGCTTCTGGGCAGGGGCGAGGAATACCTGGCGTTAATGATGACGCGGTGAGAGAAGACGGGCACCACCAGACATTTGATGTCGTCGGGCACGCAGTAGTTTCGCCCCGCCAGGAAAGCGCGGGCTTGAGCGGCCCGATAGAGGGCCATGGTTCCCCTCGGACTTATCCCGAGCGTCAGCTGTTCATTGGCCCGGGTCATCCGCGTCAACGCCATCAAGTAATTCAGCAGGGAATCATGTACTTGAACCTTCTCGACGTGCCTCTGGGCCTCCTGTATGTCCTCAGCGGACAAGACGGGTGTCAGTCCTTCGGCGGTGCTGTAGTTGATCTGCGCGCGGACGATCTGCTTTTCGTCGTCTTCACTCGGGTAGCCCATCTGGATGCGCATCAGGAACCGGTCCAGCTGGGACTCGGGCAAAGGGTATGTCCCATGGTGCTCGATCGGGTTCTGGGTGGCCACGACCATGAACGGTTGTGGGAGAACGTAAGTCTGGTCTTCGACCGTGACCTTTCCTTCGCTCATGGCCTCCAGAAGCGCGCTCTGCGTCTTAGGAGTCGTCCGGTTGATCTCGTCTGCCAGGATCAGGTTCGCGAAGATCGGCCCTTTGCGGAATTCAAAGCTTCGTTCCGCCTGGTTGAAGATCGAGACCCCCGTCAGGTCCGAAGGAAGCAGGTCGCTGGTGAACTGAATGCGCTGAAACGTACAGTCAAATGAGCGCGCCATGGCGTGAGCGAGCGTCGTCTTGCCGACTCCCGGCACATCCTCGATGAGCAGATGCCCCTTGGCCAGCAAAGCCACAATCGCCAGATCAACAACGTCGGATTTCCCCTTGATGACCTTCTCGATCGACTGCTTCAGTAAGCGGATCTTTGACTCGAACTGCGTGGCTGCACCCACAGCACGGTATGATAGCACGCGGCGGGCGGAATAGTGGACCTCACGAAGGGAATGGGTGGAAGAGAAGCGGGCTAATTCGGGCTTCCTCCGCGCCTTCCCCTTCGTCCAGGCCTAGAACAAGCCTCTCTGGGGCCGCCGCGGATCAACCCCGAAGTGTTCGAAGGCCCGCTGGGTGGCGGTTCGGCCGCGAGGCGTCCGATTGAGGAAACCGACCTGGATCAGGTACGGCTCGTAGATATCCTCGATGGCATCTTTTTCCTCGCTGATGGCCGCCGACAGGGTGTTGACTCCCACGGGGCCGCCCCCGAATTTCTCGATGATGGTCAGGAGCAGCTTGCGGTCGATCTCATCGAAGCCGTAGCGATCCACGTTCATCATTTCGAGCGCCTTGCAGGCGATTTCGTGATTGATCACGCCATCCGCCCGGACTTGGGCGTAGTCGCGCACACGTCTGAGCAGCCGGTTGGCGATGCGGGGCGTACCCCGGCTCCGCTGGGCGATCTCCAGGGCCCCTTCCTCGTCAATCTGGACCTCCAGGATGCCAGCCGACCGGCTGACGATGTACTTCAGGCTGGCGACGTCATAAAAATCAAGACGCTGAATGATGCCGAACCTTCCCAGGAGCGGAGAGGTCAAAAGCCCGGTCCGGGTGGTGGCGCCTACCAATGTGAATCTGGGGATATCGATCTTTATGGAACGGGCACCCGGCCCTTCCCCGATGATGATGTCAATCTGGAAGTCCTCCATCGCCGGGTAGAGGATCTCCTCAATGGCCGGATGCAGCCGGTGGATCTCGTCGATGAACAGAACGTCGTGTTCCTCGAGGTTGGTCAGGATTGCGGCCAGATCGCCTCGTTTCTCAATGGCCGGCCCGGAGGTTGCGCGAAACCCGACGTTCAGCTCGTTGGCGAGGATTTGCGCGAGCGTCGTCTTCCCCAGACCCGGCGGGCCGAACAGCAGCACGTGGTCCAGTTCCTCGTGCCGCCGGCGGGCCGCTTCCACGGCTATTGACAGGTTTTCCTTGATTTTCTGCTGCCCGACGAACTCTTTCAGATAACGAGGCCTGAGGGTGTTCTCAAAGACCTTCTCGTCATCCCGGTCAACCGGGTTCATCAGGCGGTTTTCGTCTTCCATGGGCGCCTAACCGGAGATCCGCCTCAAAGACCGCCGCAGCAAGTCCTCGAATCGGCCCCCGGGTACTTCCTTCATAACCTGCGTGACTGCTTTTTCGGCCACCGGGCGGCCGTAACCAAGATTGACCAGCGCGGAAACGACGTCCGACTGCAGGGAGGAGGCCGGAAGCGGTAGTTCTGCTCCCTTCCCCGACTCGGCCATCACGGTTCGAACCTTGTCCTTCAGTTCGAGCACCAGTCGTTCGGCCGTCTTCTTTCCGATACCCGGAATACTGCTCAACCTCACAACGTCCCCCCCGGCCAGGGCGCGGATCAGCTCCTCTCCGGGGAGCCCTGAAAGCGCGGCAATGGCCAGCCGGGGGCCTACGCCTGACACCTGGATCAGCATGGTGAAGAGGCGTTTCTCCAGGGTCGTGAGAAACCCGTAAAGGCTCAGCGTGTCCTCTCGGACATGCGTGTAAACGTGCAAACCCGCGCAGGAGCCGACGTCCCCCAGATCATAGTAGGTCGAAAAAGGGATCGTAACCTCGTATCCGACACCCCCGACATCCAGCACAATCCGGTCGGCCGCTTTGCTGAAAAGGGTCCCTCGAAGCCAGGCTATCATCGTGGAGGATTATAAAGGAAAGGGTCTGGCAAGCGATTGACGATTCCAGGCATTCCAGGCAAGAGGCTGCGCCTCCCGGGAACCGTCAATGCTATAATGAAGGCCCTCATAGGATTGCAGCCCTTTAAGTCGAGGTGTCTTTCTCTGGGGGTATCTTCAAGTAATGGACCCTGAAAGATTTAACAAAGGAGACTGGCTCGAAGACGACAAGTTCCACGACCACTGCGGGGTGTTCGGGATCGTGGACAGTCTGGAAGCGGCCCAGCACGCGTTTCTGGGGCTGTACGGCCTGCAACACCGCGGTCAGGAATCTGCAGGAATTGTCACGTCCGACGGCAACACTCTCTACTTGCACAAGGGCATGGGGCATGTGGCCGAGATTTTCAACGACGCCATCCTGAGGCAGCTGCCGGGGGGCAGCGCGATCGGGCATGTCCGCTACTCGACGGCTGGAGGCAGCGCCCTGGTCAACGCCCAGCCGATACGAATCGATTCCAACCGGGGCCCGCTGGCCCTGGCCCACAACGGTAATCTGGTCAACAGCGTCAAGATTCGCCAGAAGCTGGAAGAGCAGGGCGCGATCTTCCAGTCGACCAGTGATACCGAAGTTATTCTCCACCTTCTGGCCCGCTGCCCGATTGATGACATGGACAAGGCGCTCTGCAACGTCCTCACCTATGTGCAAGGCGCGTACTCCCTGGTCCTGCTCACCCGCAAGAAGCTGTACGCGATCCGGGACCCGTACGGTGTACGTCCTTTGTGCCTCGGGCGCCTGAACGGCTCTTACGTCGTGGCCTCCGAGACCTGCTCATTCGATCTGCTCGGCGCCGAATACCTCCGCGATGTCATGCCCGGAGAGATTCTGCGGATCGAAAACGGCGAGACCTTCTCGTCACGATTGCCGTCGGCCCCGCGCCCGGCGTTCTGCATTTTCGAGCATGTTTACTTCAGCCGCCCTGACAGCAAAGTTTTCGAAAGGAGCGTCCACAAAAGTCGCTATAAGATGGGACGGCAACTGGCCCGGGAAGCGCCGGTCGCGGCCGACCTGGTCGTTCCCGTGCCCGACTCAGGTGTAACCGCCGCCCTGGGTTTCTCCGACGAATCGCGAATCCCTTTCACCATGGGACTTGTCCGGAACCACTATGTAGGCCGAACCTTCATCCAGCCTAAGCAGTCGGCACGGCACCTGAGCGTTCGAGTCAAGCTGAACCCGGTGAAAGAGCTGCTCAGGAATAAGCGGATCATTCTGATCGACGACTCCATCGTTCGCGGCACCACGAGTCGAAAGATCGTGGATATGGTCAGGCAGGCCGGCGCCAGCGAAGTTCACATGAGGGTCAGCTCGCCACCCACCATCGCCCCCTGCTATTACGGGATCGATACGCCCACCTACCGTGAGCTGATCGCCGCCAACAAGAGCATCGAGGAGATTCGCCTATTCATAGGCGCCGACAGCCTCCAGTATCTTTCCCTGGCAGGCATGAAAGCGGCTGTCTCCGACGGCCAGGATTTCTGCTCGGCTTGCTTTGATGAAAAATACCCGATCACCGTTGCTCATGAGCGACGTCAAAGGGCACTGTTCGATATGAAGGAGTTGGTTCCGCTGGAACGCGCGGTCGAGAAGAAGTGATCCGGTAACCGGTTACCGGTTACCGGTTACCGGTTACCGGGTTGCCGGTTACCGGGTTGCCGGTTACCAGTTGCCGGTTACCGGTTACCGGGTTGCCGGTTACCAGTTGCCGGTTGCCGGTTACCGGGTTGCCGGTTACCAGTTGCCGGTTGCCGGTTGCCGGTTACCAGTTGCCGGTTGCCGGGTTGCCGGTTACCAGTTGCCGGTTGCCGGTTACCGGGTTACCGGGTTACCGGGTTACCGGTTACCGGTTACGGGTTACCAGTTCCCGGTTGCCAGTTGCCGGTTGCCGGGTTACCGGTTACCGATCGGTGGCTACCGGGTTGCCGGTTACCGGTTACGGGTTACCGGTTACCAGTTAGCGGTTGCCGGTTACCGGTTACCAGTTAGCGGTTGCCGGTTACCGGTTACCGGTTACCAGTTACCGACCGGTGGCAACCGGCAACCGGTAACTGGTAACTGGTAACCGGCAACTGGTAACTGGCAACCGGCAACCGCTAACTGGTAACCGGCAACCGGCAACTGGCAACCGGCAACTGGTAACTGGCAACCGGCAACCGGCAACCGGCAACCGGCAACCGGCAACCGGCAACTGGCAACCGGCAACTGGTAACTGGTAACGGGTAACGGGTAACGGGTAACGGGTGACCGCCAACCGGCAACGGGATGGGGGAGCGAGTGATGAAATACAGTGACGGCGGAGTTGATATTGATCGATCCAATGAAGCGAAGAGACGCATCAAGAGCCTGGTCCGTTCGACGTTTACGGAAGCTGTGGTCGGGGACATCGGCGCTTTTGGCGGGATGTACCGGCCGGATTTTCTCTCTCTCCAGAAGCCTGTCCTGGTTTCCAGCGCCGACGGAGTAGGCACCAAGCTGAAGGTCGCTTTCCTTTCCGGGATTCACGACACTGTGGGGATCGACCTGGTCTCTCATTGCACCAATGACATCCTGGTCGAAGGGGCTTTTCCGCTTTTCTTCCTCGATTACATCGCCTCCGGCCGCGTCGAGCCGGCCGTCATTGAGCAGTTGGTCAAGGGCCTGGCGGAAGGCTGCAAACAATCCCAGTGCGTGCTGATCGGCGGCGAGACGGCCGAGATGCCTGATTTTTACCAGGCGGGGGAGTATGACCTCGCGGGCTTCATCGTGGGGATGGTGGACGAGTCCAAGCTGCTCGGGGCGCGCAACGTCACGCTGGGTGACGTCCTCATTGGCCTGCGTTCCTCTGGTCTCCACACAAATGGCTACTCGCTCGCCCGCAAGATCTTTTTTGAAGAGGAGAAACTGCGGGTGGACTCGTACGTTGATTCGCTGGGCCGGACTGTCGGCGAGGAATTGCTGGCGCCCCATCGAAACTACCTGCCGGTCGTGAAGGAGCTGGTCCAATCGGACGATCTGCACGCCATGGCCCACATTACCGGCGGTGGGATCACCGAGAACCTGGATCGCGTTTTGCCGTCGGACCTTGACGCTGCGGTCCAACGCGGCAGCTGGGAAGTCCTCCCGGTCTTTCGCTTCCTCAGGGAGCGCGGGCAGGTCGAAGATGATGAAATGTACCGGACGTTCAACATGGGAATAGGCCTGATTCTGGTCGTGGCCAGGGAGCGTCTGGGCCGGGTCGAGGATTATCTCAGGACGCAGAACGAGCAGTATTACCTCATCGGCGAAGTAGTGGAAGGAACGGGAAAGGTGCGCTACGTATGAAGAACGTCGCCATACTCTTGAGCGGCCGGGGATCGAACTTCCTGGCTCTTTCTGATGCGATCATCGCCGGGAAGGTTCCGGCTCGCATAGCCCTGGTCGTCTCCAACCGCCCGGAGGCGCCCGGACTTCAGCACGCGCGCGACCGAGGTTATAAGGCCATCTGCATCCCCTCCCGGGGGATCGAGCGGGAAACGTTTGACCGGATGGTGGTTAAGGAACTGCAGGCTGAAAACGTCGACTTTGTCTGCCTTGCCGGTTTCATGCGCCTTCTGAGCAGCTGGTTCATTTCGCAGTATCCGAACCGGATCCTGAACATCCATCCTGCTCTGCTCCCGGCCTTTTCCGGCACCCACTCCCAGAAACAGGCCCTGGATTATGGAGTGAAGGTGACGGGCTGTACCGTACACTTCGTGGATGAGCAGCTCGATCATGGACCGATCATCCTTCAGTATCCGGTCCCAGTGCTCGACAGCGACACCGAGGAGACGTTGTCCGCCCGCATCCTGGTGCACGAGCACGAAATCTACCCGGAAGCGCTGAAGATCGTGTGCGAAGGACGATACCGAATCGAGGGCCGGCGGCTGATCGTTGAGCCAGCGCCGTTGCCGGCCGACTTGCAGGAGAGGTGAGAAGAGGCTAAGTGGTCGTTTTCATCGAATTCTCGGACTGGACCACTAAGGCTCACGAATTTGACGAATTCCCCCGAATCAATTGGTGGGAATTCGGGAAATTCGTGAAAATTCGCGGACTCGTCTTTTCACTCGAAATACCGCCTCAGCCGCTCGAGGCCTTCTTCCAGTCTGTCGTGTTGCGCCGCGTACGAAAGCCGCAGGTAGCCTTCCCCTCCCGGCCCGAAGTCACTGCCGGGTGTGACCGCCACGTGAGCGCGGTTCAGAATGTCGAAGGCCAGCCGGTGAGACGACAGGCCCGTTCGGCTGCAATGCTCGCGCAGGTCGGCGAAGACGTAAAATGCACCGGCCGGATCGGAGGCCACTTGGATGCCCGCCCGAGTCAGACCGGTAAGCACCAGGTCCCGGCGCCTTCGGTACTCCTCGACCATGCCTGCCACATAGGCGTCGCACTCCTCGGAAAGAGCAGTCATGGCAGCCGTCTGCGCAAAGTGACAGGCCGAGATGAAGAAGTTCTGCTGCATTTTCTGGACGGCGCGAACCACGTCATGCGGAGCGATCAGGTAGCCCAGCCTCCAGCCGGTCATGGCGTAGAGCTTGGAGAAGCCGTTCACGACTGCGCAGCGATCCGTGAACTCCCGGATGGAGCGGGCCGGGCGGCTGTAAGTCAGGCCGTGGTAGATCTCGTCCGAGATGATGAAAAGGCCCAGTCGGGCCAGTTCCTCGAGGTCCCGTGGTTCGATCAGGGTGCCGCACGGATTTGAAGGAGAGTTGATGAGAAGACCGCGCGTTCGCGGCGTGATCGCGCCGGCAGCCGATCGGGCGTCCAGGTGAAAGCCGGTTTCGGGCACGGTGCGGACCAGCCGGGGAACTCCCCCGGCGAAAGAAATCAGCTGCGGGTAACAGGCGTAGGCCGGATCGGCCAGAAGGATCTCGTCACCCGGCTCGCACAAGGCCATGAAGATGAGAAGCATGGCGGGGCTGGTGCCGGAGGTGACAACCACACAATCCGGATCGATTTCAGTCCCGTAATGCCGGCGGTGCCACCCGGCGATGGCCGTCCGCAAGGGAAGAAGCCCGAGGGAGTGGGTGTAATGAGTCTGTCCGGCCTGCATCGCCCGCACAGCCGCTTCCCGGACAGGAGGCGGAGTCTCGAAGCCGGGTTCACCCACCTCCATGTGAACAACGTCCACGCCCCTTTGCTCTAGGCACTGGGCTGTTTCCAGCACTTCCATGACCAGGAACGGCTTGATCTCCCGCGCTCTCTGACTGATCAGTGTCACAATCCTCCTCTCTGATCCCCGGCAGATCAGATTCTAGTGGAAGGACGACGGGTTTGAAAGTGTCCGACTGCTGCGATTGACAATCCCGTAATCTGTGGTTACGTTGGAATTAACGACCTTCCTCATCTTCCTGAATCTCGATCTAAGGAGTCACCTATGGGAATTCTGGCTTGGGCCGTCTTCGGCCTGGTTGTCGGTGTCATCGCCAAGCTGCTGATGCCGGGAAGAGACCCTGGAGGCTGCATCGTCACGATGTTGATCGGCATTGCGGGTTCGCTACTTGGCGGTTTTGTCGGAAAGGCGCTCGGGCTTTACTCGCAGGAGGTCTCCGGCGGAGGCTTCATCATGTCCATTCTGGGCGCGATTGTGCTCCTGCTGATCTACCGGTTCACCTTCGCGCCGAAGGTCACGCGCGTGGACTAGACAGGCCGGAGGCGCGCCGCGGAGGTTGCCGGAAATGTCAAGATCAGGAGCACGACGACCACGGGTCGGGCGCTTCTCACCCGCTTTTCTCGCCTGGCTTCGCGCGGTGCCCCGCAGCGCAGTCTCGTGCCTGCGCAAGTCGCCAGGTGTCCGCTGTGGAAGACAAGTGTCCGGGTCACCGGGGCTGGGAAGTCGCTCGATCGGTCTCCTCCAGCTGCGTCCGGTGATAGGTGTCCAGGAAGAGGGCCTGAACCTGTTGAGTGGCGCCAGGCTCCGCGCGCGACAGACTGGCGGTTACCGCATCCTGATGAGACAGGAGCTCCCTTATGGAATCCCGCATGGCGGCCGGCAGTTCGGCGTTCTCCAGGCGTTTCACCTGTTCGAAATAACGCGCGGCATACTCCCCTCCGAGCCCATAGTTCTGCCGGGATGTCTCAACGTACATCAGGGCAGCCAGGTCTCGAATCTGGCTCAGCTGCTTCTGAAGGCGCAGGTTGTCCCGCTCGTTCTGCGCTGTCTGCAGTGACTTTCTCGTTTCCCTCACTTCCAAGTAACCGATGAGAAGTCCTGAGAGGAAAGCGCCCGCGACGAGAATGATCAACACCAACACTTTGGTTCCCCTGGTCATCCGCCCTCCTTGAAAGGCATGAGCTTTCAGCGATCAGCGTTCAGCGATCAGCGATTAGCGATTAGCGTTCAGCGTAGCGCGATCAGCCTCAGCGCAAGGATCCGTTACATTGGGTTACGAGTTCACAACCTAATGCCTCTGAATATTTAAGCGTCCGAGTCTTAGCTGAAAGCTGATCGCTGGACGCTGATCGCTGATCGCTGACCGCTTCTGAGAGGACCTAGCGTCTAACACTAACAGTAACCTTGTTCCCGTCCGGCCTCAAGCGTTTACACAGGCAGGTGGGTGACAAGCGGCCGGCATGGTAATCTTGTCCCATGTCGAAGAATCCAAACGATTACGCCGAGCACGTCGACCGGCTTTCGAGCGGTTTTCGAGACGCCCAGGTGCTCCTGACCGCGAACCGGTTGGGCCTGTTTCCCTTCCTGGAGAACGGCCCGAAGACGGTGGCAGAAATGGCCCAGTCGCTTCAAGCCAGCCAGCGAGGCCTGCGAATTCTTTGTGACGCGCTGGTCGCCTTGAAGCTGCTCGAAAAGATCGGGGACCGATACCAGAATTCTGAGGCCGCCAGGCTTTGTCTTCTGCCGTCGTCGCCTGCCTCGAAAAGCTCGATTCTTCTCCACCACGCCCGGCTTTACGAGCGGTGGGGCAGACTGTACCGGGTCGTCAAGACCGGCGAGCCCGCGACTGACGACGAAATCGACCCGGGATTGCGCTTTGACGCGGGGGACTTTGCACGGGCCATGGCGGATTCCGCCCGGGCCATTTTGCACGCCACCGTGGAGGCTCTGAACCTGGAAGGCGCCGAGCGGATGCTCGACGTCGGCGCAGGCCCCGGACTGTATTCAATCGAGCTGGTCCGCCGGCACCCGAAACTGCAGGCCGTCATTCTGGACAGCAAGGAGACGCTCGAGGTCGCCCGCGAAAACGTCCAGGCCGCCGGACTCGAGGATCGCATCCGGCTGCTCCCCGGCGATGTTTTCACTCAGGCCCTCGGCGGGCCCTACGACTTCGCCTTCGTCTCAAACCTGGTTCACAGTTTCTCGAATGACGAGAACGCGCGCCTCGTGAACAAGGTTGCGGCCACCCTGACTTCCGGAGGCCGGCTGTGCATCAAGGATTTCTTCCTCGAGCCGGACCGGACCGCGCCCGCCTGGGTAGCCCTCTTCGCCGTCAATATGCTGGTCAGTACGGAGAAGGGCGACTGCTATACCGTCCAGGAAGCCAGCTCTTGGCTCATGCGAGCCGGGCTTCGGGTTGAGTCCTTCCGTATGATCACACCCCAGACCGGGATCCTGCTGGGAAAGAAACCCTGACAGCCGCCGCCGGACTGATTGGCGCTCGGGGGCGTCTCATGTCACCTCTTTCTCTGCAGCACCGTGTACCCGAAAGGCGGCATGAGGAACTGGGCCGGGGCGCTCTTGCCTTCCAACAGATCGAAAAAGCCTGGGCCGGGCTGGACCTTGACCGCCGTTTCGCCATGGTTCAGCACAAAGTAGTACTCCTCGTCCCCTTTGACTCGTCGGGTCACTTCCACTTCTTTGGGGACACCCGTGAGAAGCGGTTTGAGCCCCAGCACCCGGGCGTACCGCTTGAGCAGATAGCGGGCCGAATCCAGATTGAAAAACGACGCGTAGTAGACGCCGGTTCCCTGTCCCAAGCGGTTTTCAGTGCAGGCCGGTGTGGCGCGCAGGTAATCGTATGTCCACTCTGCGACCGGCTTTGCCGTGCGGAGCTTAAGTTTATCCGCAAAGACGTGAACCGGCACCGTCTGCCCGTCGTCGAAACGGATGGAGTTCTTGTCCCTGGAGGGCGGCTGGTAGCACTGGAAGTCATCCCGTTCCAACCCGAAAACATCTCCCACGAGGATCGGGACCGTCTGGTCGGTCATGGCGTTATCGCGATCCTTGACGGCCGTGTGGGCCCCCAGGACGAAAATCCCGCCCTTTTGCACGAACTCGCGAATCTTTCCCGCCAGCTCCTGGTCCATCAGGATCAGGTAAGGGCCGAAGATCAGCTTGTAACGGCTGAAGTCGGCCGCCGGACTGATGAAATCGATGTTGTACTTCTGCTCCGACGCGGCCTGAAAGAAATGCTCGAACGAGGCTCCGACATTGACTTCCTCGGTGAAGTACTGATGATCATAGACCCACTCGGCGTCATAGTCCTTGATCACGGCAACCTGAGAGTCGACTCGGGAATTCAGGATTTGCGGCCCGATCTTGTTGATCTGCAGGCCCTCTTTCTTGAATTCCTCAAACCGGCTGCGCCTCACGTTGTCGTGATCGAGAACGCCGTACCAGTACTCTTCGGCGCCGCGACGGGCGGTTCTCCAGCGAAAGTGAATCATGCCGTCAGCGCCGTGAGCGATCGACTGAAACGCCCAAAGGCTCATCTCGCCCGGGCGCGGCGAGCGCAGCAGGTAGGTCTGGCCGCCGGGGCCCGTCTGCTGCTCCATCACCATCATGCGGCCTTTGAAGTCCCGGGCCAGGGTCAGATTCGCGCCGACTCCGTACTGGGGTTTCTGCCAGAAGCACGGGTAGTTGTCAAAGGCAAAGATGTCGAGATCACGCACGAAATCGTAGTAGTTGATGTTCTCGAACATGTGGTTGTGCGTGATGAAGTCCTGCGGGCGGTGGCGGCGGATGATCTCGACCTGGTCATGCTGGTAGGAGATGACCGAGTCCGAGATGAAGCGTTTGTACTCCAGCATCAACGCCGGATTCTGCTGGGCCGGCGCCGGGAAGGGGAGATCGATCTGCGCCCAGTCCGTGTACCACTGGCTCCAGAAGCCGTTACCCCAGCGCCGGTTCAATGAACCGAGGTCCCGGTATTTCCGTTCCAGCCACGTCCGGAAAGCGGCCCGGCAGCTGTCGCTGTAGCACTCGCTGATGTGGCAGTTGAACTCGTTGTCGATCTGCCAGCCGATCACGTGCGGATTCCCCGCAAAGTGGCGCACCATCTCGTCGACGATGCGCTTCGAGAGCCGGCGGTAGGTCGGGCTGTTGTAGCAGTAATGCCGGCGCGTCTGATCGTTAGCCGGCTGCCGGTTGGAATACACAGCCAGCGTCTCGGGGAACTTGTTCGTCAACCACTTGGGAGGCGCAGCCGTGGGCGTGCCGAGTATCGTCTTGATGCCGTGTTTGGCGAGCACTTCGATCGCGCGGTCGAAGAGCGAGAAGTCGAAGCGGCCCTCCTCGGGTTCCATGAGATACCAGGCAAATTCGGCCATTCGAACGGCATTGACGCCGCACTCCTGCATCCACTGGGCGTCCTTTTCCCAGTAACTCTCCGGCCAGTGTTCCGGGTAGTAATCAGCGCCAAAGAGAAACTTGTTGTAGCGGTCGCCGGGGGCGTCGGCCGCCAAAGTCGTTGCGACTGCAAATATCAGAACGAAGACGGTATACGTTGTTCTCATGACAGCTGTCTAATCTATCGAGATTACGCAGGAAAAGAAAACGCCCGTTTGCGAAAAAGAGTCACCGTTTTGCGAACCGAGGCGAGGGCGGAAGCCACTTGTGGGAGCCGGTGGTTGTCCCGAACGTTCGGGCTCGTTGTCGGCGCAGGCTCTCGTAGCCCGCTGCTTGCGCTCGGAGGAGCGCCGCTTCTAAGCGCGATCCATGAGCCGCCGTCCGTGCTCGCGGCGGTAGGCGAGCGGGCTGATTCCTTTCTCTTCGCGAAAGTACCTGGCGATATGTTCGATACCGCCAAAGCCCATTTCTGCGCCGATCTGCTGGATCGTCAAATCGGTCTCGACCAGCAGCCGCGCTATGTGGTCGGTCCGGACACGCCTGATTTCGTGCATGACCGAGCGTCCCAGGCAGGCCCGAAAGCGCTTTTCAAGGACTCTCCGGGAGAGGGCGGCAGCCCGCGCCACCTCGTCAACTCGAATGGGCCTGCGCGGGTCCTGCCGGATGTAACTGAGGGCCTTGGAAACCGCCTTGTCCTCGACCGCCAGGATTTCAGAGGATCGCCGCGCCACCACACGGGTGGGATCAACCGGGATGGTCAGATTCTCTGCCTGCTGCCCGGACATCAGCATATGGAGCACGTTTGCCGCTTCAAAACCCGATCGATGAAAATCGAGCTCCACGCTTGACAGGGGCGGGTCGGAAAACTCGCAGACCAGTTGGTCATTGTCAACGCCGATCAGGGCAACCTCGTCCGGGACCTTGATCCCGGCCACTTTGCAGGCCTCACTCACCTGCTGTGCCCGGTCGTCATTGCACGCCATGAGACCGACCGGTTTGTCCAGAGACCGCAGCCATTTGACCAGTTGGGGCAACTCCCGGTCCCAGGTCAGAGAGGCGGGGTCGCAGTCCGGTTGGTATTCCGACACCTGAAAACCGGCGCCTTTGACCCGGCTGACAAACTGCCTTTGGCGGCGTACCGACCAGGGTTTGTCGTCGTATCCGCAATAGCCGAATCGGCGCAGCCCGCAGTCAAACAGGTGATTGGCGGCCATGTCCGCGATGGCTTCCGAAGAGGAAACGATACTGACCACGCCCGGCACCTGGTCGCGGCAATGTCCCACGCTGACCGCCGGCACTTCTCCGGGGATCGTGTCGTCGTGCGGGTTATAGTCCCGCATGATGATCCCGTCCGGCCGCCAGTCGCGCAGCCGCGGCACGGCGGTCTCCAGGCCACGCGGTTCCCAGCAGAATGACCACGGACCGTGCAACTTGGCGTACTCCGCGATCCCTCGCAGCAACTCCCGGCCTGAGGAACGGGACGATTCAACGAGCAGCAGCACCCGGGGGAAACTGTTCACGCCGCTATCTTACCCTGACATTCGCAAAATGGTGAAACGTTTCCGCAAAATGGCGTTGTTTCATTTTGCGAAATGGTATAGAGATTGGATGGTTAGAAAGAATATTTGGGACGCGCCTAGGCCCCAGGCTCTCCTTAGTAGACAGGACACTGTTCCTGCTGATCACTCGTTTTGAGAGATGACGAAGTATAGGTCAGCCTGTAGGTTAAGTCACCTGGTCAAAGAAACGGTTTCGTCATGCTCGCGGTTGGCTTTCGTCTGCTGTCGTTTCGCGGGCGTTGGCCGGCGAGTCGGCGCGATTGTGAACAGGTTGATTTCTTCTCAATATGCCCTCTCAACCCACAAGTTATTCATCTCAAGCGGTTTTTCCTGTTTTCAGAAAGAAGGAGGCAAGCCATGAGTTGTAAGTGCGTGGTGACATTTGTCCTGACGTTCTGCCTGGCGGTCTCGCCGTTGCTGGGTCAGATGGACCGCGGCACGATCAGCGGGACGGTCAAGGACACGTCGGGCGGCGTTCTGTCGGGTGTCGAGATCACGGCCACCAATCAGGAAACCGGTGTCCAGACAACAACGACCTCGAACGAAGTCGGAGACTATCGACTTCTCAGAATGCCGGTCGGCACTTATCGCATTGCTTTTTCGCTAGCCGGCTTCAAGACCTTCGAAAGGGCCGATTTCGGCGTCAGTGTCGGGCAGGTGCATCGTCTGGATGTGAGTCTGGAAGTCGGCGAGGTCAGCGACACGGTTGTTGTGTCGGCAGATTCAGAGCTGCTATCCGAGAATGCTCTCGTATCAACGACGCTTCAGAATGAGGTGATCACCGATCTCCCGCTCACCTTCTCCGGCGGTCGAATTGCCGAGGGGTTCGCCTTTGCGGTCACTCCAGGAGTGGAAGGCGACAGCTGGGAATCGTTCATGGGCGGCGGACAGGCCTTCAGCAAAGAGGTCCTGATCGACGGTATTTCGGCTACGGCGCAGATACAGGGCAATTTCCTGGAAACGCCCGCCTCGATGGAAGCCATTCAGGAATTCAAAGTGCAGACCAGCGGCATGTCGGCTGAGTACGGCCGCACCAGCGGAGGCGTATTCAGCTATGCGCTCAAGTCCGGAACGAACGACTTCCATGGCAGTCTGCTTTATTACGGGCGAAACGAAGCCTTGAACGCCAACACCTGGATGAATAACTGGAATCTCTCCCAAGACCCTGGTAATCCCCGTTACCGAAGGGCTCGGGACCGTGAATTCCTCTGGGGAGGCAGCGCCGGCGGCCCCGTCTACATTCCAGGGGTTTATAACGGCCGAGACCGAAGCTTCTTCTTCTTCGCCATCGAACACGACAACCGGGAGTCTTACCAGCTCGGCCCCATGGACCGGACCGTTCCGCTGCCGGCTTTTCTGGACGGCGATTTCAGCGCGCTGCTGGACAAATCCAACGTCGTAGGAACCGATGTTTTGGGCCGCCCGGTTTACTCGGGCCAGATCTACAATCCGGCCACGCTCCGGCAAGTGGAGGGCACGTGGGTATCGGATCCGTTCGAAGGAAACATCATACCCGCCTCTCAGATCAGCCCGATCTCGGCGCGGATTGCGAATCTGTTTCGCAAGCACTACCCGCCTGCAGTCAATCGGCTGACTAACAACAATGCGGGCACCTCGACCAACTCCCCCTGGTTCCGATTGACACAGTACACCATGAAGGGAGACCACCAGCTTTCGGATACGAACCGACTCAGCGCCTCCGTCGTGATCACCGAGAAACCTCGGGTGCTCGCCGACCAGGGCGGTATCTGGGATCCGGAGGACCCGAACGGGTTTGGCGGTCCGCTGGCGCGCGCGCGCAAACAAAACGTCCAGGGACGGCGCGTGACGCTCTCCGACAACTGGACGCTCAAGCCCAACGTGATCAACACGTTCTCGGCGGCTCTCAATCGATACATCAACGGCGGTTCATCAACTGCCGAAGAGGCCGGCTACAACTGGCTGCCGGAGCTGGGACTGGGATCGGCCAACCTGCCGAACTTCCCCAACATCCAATTCGGTGAGCCGGTTAACGGGGTATACACGACCGAGATCGGCGGGTCGCAGGGCGGCGGTGGCTATTACGCGGGCAATACTTTCATCGTCAGCGATTCAGTGGACTGGATTTTTGGCCGCCACGGCTTGAAGTTTGGCGGCGAATTCTGGCACATGCAGATGAACAGCCCCAGCTGGGGGGACATGCCGGAGTTCGATTTCGCCCACTACACGACCGGCCATCCCGGCGCCGATTATACTGGTAACGTCGGTTTCGGTTTTGCCAGTTTCATGCTGGGAGCGGTGGATAGCGCGAATCGAAGCGTTGCTTCCTCACTGTATGGACGCCGAAACTACTGGGATGTCTATGTCAATGATGACTTCAAGGTCTCGCCCAAGCTCACGCTGAACCTCGGCCTGCGCTGGGAGCAGACTCTTCCCTTGACGGAGAAGTACGGTAACTGGGCCCACTTCAATCTGAATCGCAAGAATACCATTCACAACGTCATGGGCGCCTGGGAGTTCGCTACCGGGCCGGACACGACCTTCGAGGGAGACAAGGACTGGAAGGAATTCAGTCCCCGATTGGGGTTCGCGTATCGTCTGAAAGACAAGACGGTGATTCGGGGTGGCTACGGCATCTTTTACAGCCCCATCGGGATTCAATCCTGGGGCGCCGTGCCCTATGCCCCGTGGTCGATACCCGACATTTTCGGCACGGATTCCATGGCAAGCCTCCAGAATCTGCCGCGCTTCGACTGGGATAACACCTCGGGCTATCCGGGGAACTTCAAACCCGGTCAGCGAGACTCCAACTTCCTGTCTTGGGGAATCTTCTCCTATGACGAGGAAGCTTTGAAGGCCGGGTACACGCATCAGTGGAACGTGAGCGTGCAGCATTCGATCACCCCGAACACCATGTTTGAGGTGATCTACATGGGGAACGACGGAAATCGGCTGCACAGCGGCTTCCTGCGGCGCAACCAACCCAGGCGCGAGGAATACGAGGCCCTGCCCGACCCGGGAGCATGGATCCGGGACGCGGCCAGCGCTGCTGAGGCAGGCGTGAAGTATCCCTATGCAGGCTTTTCGGGCTATGCCGGCATGGCCATCACACCGCTCCCCCATATCGCCGGATGCGGCAACTGGGGAAGAGGTGACTACTGCCCTTGGAGTGAGCACTACTTCATCGGGTCTCCGCTGGGAAGCTCCAGTTACCAGTCTTTGCAGATGGTCTTCACACGGCGCATGAGCGCCGGTGTCGCATCCAACTTCTCTTACAACTTCTCGAAGGCCAAAGGCAATACAGAGACCGCCTTCGACGAAAGCTGGTCGACTACCGGAGGATGTTCCTACTGGTCCTCCTGTACCGGCGTCCAGGACATCTACAACCTGGAAGAGGCGGCTGATACCGTAGTCAGCTACGATCAGACCCACGTGTTCAAAGGAACCGCTTCCCTCGAGCTGCCCTTCGGTCGCGGGAGGCACTGGCTCTCCAACGCTCACGGCGCGCTTGACGCCATTCTCGGCGGCTGGACTCTGACCGGGATTTTCCGCTACGCGAGCGGCCGGCCTATGGGAGTCACGCCCGCAGTCTGGCGGCCCGGATGGAGCAGCCTGTGGGGCGGAGGACCGGACAATGGGGCCGTGTACGCCGATGTTGCTCCGGGCGCCGACCTGGGCAAACGCTACTTCAACCCCAGCGGTTTCAACCCCGCCGAGACGGACGACCCCAACAATACGTATTTCGACAAGAGCAGCTTCTCGAACCCGACGGGTTGGAAGCTGGGCAACGGGAAGCGGTTATACGACGATCTTCGCGGCTTCTCGACGTTCAATGAAGACATCGGGATCATGAAGTACTGGGGCATTCGTGAAGGTGTGCGGCTCCAGTTCCGGATGGAAATGCTGAACGCCTTCAACCGGCATCGTTTCGACGATCCGGCGACTAACCTGGGCAACAGCTCCACTTTCGGTCAGGTCCTTTCCGTGGGTGGATGGCTGGGGCCTCGCAACATCCAGTACGGTTTCCGCCTCCAGTGGTAGAGGCTGGTTCCTGAGTGGGGGGAAGGCTTCGGCCCTCCCCCCGTTCAAGAAGTAGTGAGCCACCGCTGAATCTGAAACAAGGGACCTCCGGGGCCACTTGATTTTATGCCGGCTCCTCGCGAAGACCGGGGGGCAATTTTTTCCGTAACTCAGGATACACCTCAACCAGGCGGAGAATGTCGGCCAGGTCTTTTTGCCGCTTGCTTCTTCTTCTCGTCTGATCCAGATAGGCCCACACTTTACCCTGGAGCAGATCGCCAAGCGCCGCTACCTTCATCCGGTATCCCAAGACTTCTTTCTCGCTCGCGCCGCGGATAAACGCCTGGTATCTCGGATCGATTTGAAGCTGAATTCGCAGATCCGAATGAGGGCTGTCGAGGTTGACACTGTGTTCGAAGCGGGTGACCCTCAGCCCACGATTTCGGGCGGCTTCAGAGACAGACTGGAGGTTGTCGACAGCGACTACGACATCGACGTCCAGACTGACGACCGGTTCGACGTAAGCGTTAACCGCCAGGCCGCCAATCAGGCAGTACTCCGAGCCGGTCTCCGCCATGATATCGAGAAAGATCTGGATCACATCCGCTGAGCCGTTGGCCACAGAGTTAATGAACTCTTTGCCTGTCACTCGCTTATCGTAACACGGGACGAACAATGCGCGTCCGAACAGAGCCATGCTCGCAATGTGCCGTGTGGTCACGAGCGGCGCTTCGGTCGGCCCATGAAGACATTGGCAGCGGCGACAAGAGATTCGGCGCCGCTCACGCCCATAAGCCGCCTCATGACCCGGGCCATCAGGCCCACGATGAACTGCATGACACCGAGGTAGTAAAGGCAGCTGAAGAAGCTCGAGATGAAAATGACGATGGGCAGCGCCCGGAAAGCGAAGACCATCTTGTCGGGCGACGGATCGGTCACCAGCCAGCCGAAAAGAAACTTTCCGCCTTCGTCCGCGAAGAGAATCAGCCGAGTCACGGCATCAGCGGTTACCTGCAGCAGATGGCGCCCGAGACTCAATCGCAACACGAAGAGCGCGACCCCCAACTGGAGTCCCAGGTCCCCACGCCACTGTCTTCCAACGAATGCGAGCGCGGTGATTCGAGAGCAGGTAACCCAAACCGAGCAGGAAGCACAGCCCCAGTACGCCGACGGCACGTTCCATATGCGGTCGGATTAAACCGGAAACCGGGGGCCGTGGCCAATGACAAATGCGTGGCACGCTCGCCATTGACCGGGCCTTTACGAGCGGTCACCAAATTCCCAAGAGTAACCCCTCAGTTTTTTGTTCGGAGTGTGGCAGCAACGAGGAGAGAGGCCGGTGCTCCCGGGGGGGCAAGCCGGTCTGACTGCAGACTCCTCGCGACAGGGGTCCTCATGCCGGGCTATGGGAGGGTTAAGATGCTCGAACACCGTTTTTTCCTAGGGAGGAGGCACGTTTGTTCGGCCGTCCTCTTCCTTGTATTCGTCCTCATCCTTCCGGTCGCTGTGTTCGCTCAGACTACCACGTTGAACGGGGTCGTTCGTGACCCTCAGGACATGGTGGTGCCGGGAGCCGAGTTAACACTGACCAACAGCGCGACTGCCTGGTCTAAAACCACATTGACGGATGATGAAGGGCGTTTCGCTTTCGCACAACTGGTTCCGGGCGAGTACCAGTTGAAGGCGGAACTGCCGGGCTTTAAGACGATCAACGTCGAGAAGCTTCGCCTCCTCGTCGACACCCCAACGACATTGGATCTCAAGTTCCAGATGGGCGAGGTGACTGAAACCGTCATCGTCACCGGCGAACAGCTTCTGAACAAGGTGGACGCCTCGATCGGAAACCCGTTCAACGAGATGCAGATCGTGGAACTGCCGCTGGAGTCCAGAAATGTATTCAGCCTCCTGACTCTCCAGCCGGGAGTGACGCAGGCCGGCTATGTCGCAGGCGCCCGTAGCGACCAGTCCAACCTGACGCTGGACGGGATCGACGTGAATGAGCAGCAGCAGGGCACGGCTTTCGAGTCCGTCCTGCGCATCACGCCGGACTCGGTCCAGGAATTCCGGGTGACCACAACCAACCCGAATGCCAGCCAGGGACGTTCCTCGGGCGCGCAGGTTTCCTTAGTCACAAAGAGCGGGACTAACGATTTCCACGGCAGCCTGTACACCTACCATCGCAACACGGTCACAACCGCCAACAACTTCTTCAACAACCGGGCCGTGGATGAGGAAGGCAAGCCGGATCCCGTCGAGCGTCCCGCACTGCTGCGCACCCTTTACGGGGGAACTCTCGGTGGACCCATTGTCAGGGACAAGTTCTTCTTTTTCTTCAACTACGAAGGCCGCAAGGACCGGAAGCAGGAGAGCATCGTGCAGACTGTCCCGCTGGCTCACCTGGGACAGGGGATCGTCAAGTATGAAAACACGGACGGCGAGATCGTCTCGCTGAGCCCGAACGACATCAACACGCTGTACCCGGTGGGGATCAACCCCGCCGCAACGCAGGCGCTGGCAGAGGCGGCTGCGAAATATCCAGCCAATGACAATACCGTCGGCGATAGCATCAATACCGGGGGCTTTCGTTTCAACGCGCCGTTGCCCGTGGATTGGAACGCCTACATCGCCAGGTTCGACTTCCTGCCGAACGACAGCCACATGCTGGCAGCGCGCCTGAACTATCAGTCCGACAACGAGCTCAGGGCGAGTGCCTTCCCGGACACCCCGGCGCCGGCGCTCTGGACCCACCCGATCGGTCTCGCACTGTCAGACACCTGGTCGATCAGCAACACGGTTCAGAACACTGTCCGATACGGTCTCACACGCCAGGCGTTTTCCCAACAGGGGGACTCGGCCGAAAACGCGATCAGTTTCAGGTTCGTCTATTCGCCGCTCAGCTTTGCCCGAACCCTGAGCCGCACCACTCCGGTTCACAATTTTGTCGACGATCTCACCTGGATCAAGGGAGACCACCAGTTCCAGTTTGGCGGCAACATTCGATTGGTCCGCAATCAGCGCAAGTCCCTGGCTGGGACCTTCGACAGCGCGATCATCAACCCGTACTACTACGCGAATTCAGGGTCGTCCTTGCTGGACCCGATCGAGGATCTAGGCTCGGGGAGCGATTTGGCGCTAATGAGCGGAGTCGCGGCTGTCCTCGGCCGCTTCTCGCAATACGGAGCGGCCTATAACTTCGACGTTGCCGGAAACCCGGTCCCCGTCGGGACTCCAAATGCCAGGGAGTTTGCCACCGAGGAGTATGAGTGGTATGCGCAGGATACCTGGAAATTGCACCCGACCCTGACCTTGACCGCCGGCGTTCGGTGGAGCATGAATACGCCGGTGAACGAGACGAGCGGCTTCCAGGTCAAACCGACCGTCAGCTTGGGTGATTACTTCGAACGCCGCAAGCAGGCTGCGTACAATGGAACGGTTTTCGAAGACATCATCTCGATCGACACTGCCGGGCCTCATTACAACAAACCCGGATGGTACGAGCAGGAATGGGACAACTTCGCTCCCAGGGCGTCGCTGGCCTGGAGCCCGGATTTTGACAACGGAGTGTTGAAAGCGATCTTCGGCAGCCGCGGCAAGTCGGTCATGAGAGGCGGCTTCGGCATGTCCTATGACCGCGTGGGGAGCGCGCTTGCTGTCTTTTTCGACCTCAACAACGAGCTGGGCTACTCCTCAGGATGGACCGTCCCGGCAAATGCGTTTAATACCAGCACCAGGCCGGCCCCGCTGTTCACCGGCTTCGGCCAGGACATCCGAAACTTCCCCGGCGTTGTGGTTCCCGACAACCTGGAATTTCCGCTCTCACATCCTGCCGACGGCAGCATGCGCATCGAGTCGACGCTCGATGATTCCATCGTGACACCGGTCAACTACAACTGGACCTTCTCCTGGGGCAGAGAGCTTCCCCACGGATTCTTCATCGAGGGGATGTATATCGGCCGCCAGGCGCGTAATCTGCTGGCGCAACGGGATGTCTTGCCGGCCAACAACTTCCGCGACCCGAAGTCGGGGATGGACTGGTACCAGGCAGCCCGCGTGCTCGCCGATGCGCGCCAAAACAACGTACCGATCGAGGATATTCCGGCAATACCGTATTTCGAGAACCTGTTTCCGGATTTCGTCGACGGCAACCACCCGTACGCAGCCTTTCCTACTCCGACTCAAAGCGTGTACTTCATGGTTTCTCGGGACGGCTGGGATTATCCCGATTGGACCTTCATCCAATCGGGGGACACCCTGAACGGTATGGGCATATACCCCAACATCTTCTTCCATCCGCAGTGGGGTTCACTGACCACCTGGAGCACAATTGCGCGGTCGGATTATCACGCGTTCGCTCTGAACCTCCGGAGACGAATGGCGCCGCTGGCTTTCGATTTCAACTACACGTTCAGCAAGTCCATCGACAATGCCTCCGGACTCCAGAACGAAGACGCGTGGGATGCTTCCGCCTTCATCATCAACTCCCTCAGGCCGGACGATATGCGATCGCTTTCGGACTTCGATATCACCCACATAATCAACGCCAACTGGGACTACGCCTTGCCCTTCGGCAAGGGACATCGTTTTCTCAGCGGGCTCCATCCCGTGGCCGAAGCCATTCTCGGCGGATGGAAGTCGACAGGAATCCTGCGCTGGAACAGCGGCTTGCCGACGGGCAGGACCGTCGATATGTCCGGCTGGGTGACCAACTGGCAGATTCGCAGTGCGAACGTCCGGATTCGGCCGATCGAGGCCAGCCCGACGAAGAGCGGCGAGGCGCCCAACCTGTTTACTGATACCGAGTATGCCTACCAGAGTTTCCGGACGCCGTACGCGGGCGAGAGCGGGGACCGGAATATTTGGAGACTCCAGGGGTACGTGGCTTTGGACCTGGGCGTCTACAAATCGTTCCGGATGCCGTTTGCCGAAGGACACCAGCTGACCTTCCGCTGGGAGACGTTTAACGTCACCAATACCCAGCGCTTGGGCGGTGGGATCTCGTCGCTGACCATGGGGCTCGACCCGTTCCTCGGCGAACCCGGCCCTGACTTCGGTAAAATCACCGATATCCAGGGATCTCCGCGAGTCATGCAGTTCGGTTTGCGGTACGACTTCTAATCGGGACCTTCTATTCGTCGATCCTCAAGGGCCAGGCCTTCTGCCTGGCCCTTTCTGTTTAACGGCCCGACCGAGGGCGCGGTTGATGGAAACAGCCTTTTATTGCCTGAGGTTTTTAACTTGATTGGTTTAGACGCTTTCTTGCAAGCATGCAATCCCTCAGTTTTCGGTCCCGGAGGTCCGTTAGGACCAACACGTTTAGAAAACCAGAGAGCGACATTCCCCAAATGCTGAGCGAGGCGGGATTCGAAGTTTTCCTGTTTAACGCCCGACACGTGAATTGGCAAAAGCAGACGGGGCAAGGTCTTGAAGGCTTCTCCGCTCCGCGGCTCCGGGCGGTTCAGGTCGTCAGCTCGGGGCGGAGGGCCGGCTCAGGAAGCCTTAATCGAAAAGCATTCGTCAGGTCTTTCAGGATGCGGGCCTGCTCGGACAACTGGACGGCCGCGGCCGCAGATTCCTCTGAAGTAGTCGCCGTCTGCTGGGTCACCTGGTTCATGCTCTCAACCCCGCGCGTAATCTGGTCCAGCCCTTGGGTCTGTTGCTCGGATGCGGCCGTGATGTCTTGCATGACCTGGCTTATGGATCGAACTTGACCATTGATCTGCTCGAGGTCATCCAGGACCTCCTGCCTCAGCGCGAAAGCGCTTTCGGCGCTTTTGACGGATTGCTCGATCAGCTCGGCTGTGGTCTTGGCCGCCGCCGCAGATCGAAGCGCCAGGCTGCGCACCTCTTCGGCCACCACCGCAAAGCCTCGGCCGGCGTCGCCGGCGCGAGCCGCCTCGATGGCCGCATTGAGTGCCAGCAGGTTGGTCTGAAAGGCAATTTCGTTGATGGTCTTGACGATCTTGCCTGTCTGGCTGGCCGTGGATTGGATACGCTCAATCGCCTCCGCCAGCCGATTCATGCTCTCAGCACCGACTTTCGCGCTTTTTTCGGCAGATCCGGTGAGAAGGTTGGCCTGGCGTGCGCTTTCGGTGTTGTGAAGCGCCATCCCTGCAATCTCCTGGAGGCTGCTCGAAATCTCTTCAAGGGCGCTGGCCTGCCTGTTGGCTGATGCGGCCAGCGCCTGGCTGCCGTCGGTGATGTTGACCGCCGACTGAGCCAGCTCGCTGGAGCTGTCCGCCACCAGCTCGAGCGTTTTGCGCAAGTTGTCGGTAGCCGTGTTGACCGCTCGCGTGAAGCTGTCAAACTCTCCCTCGTAGTGTCCCTGGATCACCACTGTGAGATCTCGGGAGGCCATGGCTTGCAAGACCCGGGCCGCTTCCCGGAGCGGAGCGATCATCTTGTCCTGCATCTCATTCATCCCGTGAATCACATCCGCGTAGACTCCCTGAAAAGCCCCCGGGTCGCCGCGCTCCGACAATCGCCCCTTCTCGGCCGCCTGAATCAGGCGGACAGTCTGGGCCACCAGCCGCCTCAGCGTCTCTCCGGTCTTCGCCACGTCTCTAGAAAGGACGTCCTGAGAGGATCTTGGCACGATTTCCCAACTGAGATCGCCATTGCCGAGCGCCTCGACCGCGCGCGAGACATCCCGGATAAACACCATCATCTCTCGAAATGACTGTGCCAGATCCCCGATCTCGTCACTCGAGCGATAGGAGACCTCGGCGGAAATATCCCCCACGGCAATTCGCCTGGAGACTCCGGCCATTGTCTTGATCGGGTTGACGACCGAGCGGGTCACGAGGAAGATGGCCCCCGCGAGGACCAGGATCAGGAAGGTATTCGTGACAAGCAGCTGGACCCGGTCCGCCGCCAGTTCCTCGAAATCAGTCTGGGCAAACCGCTCAAGGCCTATGAAGCCAATCGGTTGCCCGACCCGGACGTTTTCATGACAGGACAGGCACTCCTGCGCGGCAGAAATCGGCTGAAGGGCATGCATGAAGACGGATCCATCAGCCGTTCTCTGAAGCTCCTGAAATCCGTTCCCGACCTCTTCCTTCGGTGGAGGCGGGGCCGTTTTCAGGTCCCCTGACGAACTGAGGTATACCGTCCGCCGCGCACTCAGCACGTAGACACGCTTCATGGATTCGATCTGGCCGACTTTCCTGACCATGTTTTGCAAGCTCGAACTGTCGGCTTTCAGCATGCTGTCGTGGAAAGAGGCGTCGAGAGCCTGAGAGACGTGAATGTTCTCTTCATGCAGTTTCCGAATCAGCGTCCGGTACTGCTTTCCCCATTGCCAGTAAGTCGCCGCCCCCAGGATTATGACTACGACAAGCAGGATTCGGGTCAGGGTCTTCCCGGAAAGACTGTACCTGAAGTTCATGGTTCCCCCTCCAGACGAAGAGCAACTAACCTCGCCATGACAATATACTTAGAAACGGGTCTCGCTGCATCCGCTTCACATGCACATTTCAAGAAATTCGGCAGAAGAGGTTCGGTTCAGACCCCGAACTAATAATCAAAGGTCTTGACGATTCCGGCGTGTCGATTAACGATTATTGTTTTACGAGAGGGATTCAGATGTCTGAGCTGGATAGACGATCATTCATGAAAGCGTGCGCAGCCGCAGGCGCGCTGGGGCTTGAAGGGTGGCAGGGCTCTCTCGCAAAGGGGGAACAGCTGTCTATCGCCCGGTACAAGACATCCCCGTCGGAGGACGAAGCGATAGCCGAAGAGGCCGTTCGCCTGACGGAAAAGGCCATCGCCGGTCTGGGAGGAATGTCGCGTTTCGTCTCGCGCGGCCAGGTTGTTTGGATCAAGCCCAATATCGGTTGGGAGCGCCGAGCAGCCCAGGCGGCGACAACCAACCCGGACCTGGTCGCCACGCTCGTCCGGCTTTGCTTTGAGGCCGGGGCCAAAAGCGTTTTTGTCGCTGACAACACCTGCAACACCGCCCAGCGAACCTACTCGCGTTCAGGGATTCAGCAAGCCGCGGAAAAGGCGGGCGCCCGCGTCGTCTTTCTCGATCAGCGGAAGTTCAGACGAATGGCGCTCAAAGGCAGGGTCCTCAAAGAATGGGAGGTCTACACGGACATGGTCGAAGCGGACCTGCTGATCAATGTCCCGATCGTCAAGCAGCACAACCTCTGCGCCGCCACACTGGGCATGAAAAACCTGATGGGAGTCGTGGGCGGCCAGCGTAACCGGTATCATCAGGACATCGGCAACACCGTAGCCGACCTGGCCGCTTTTCTTAAGCCCCGGCTGGTCGTCCTGGACGGTATCAGAGTCCTGGCTTCGAACGGTCCCGTTGGCGGTAACCTGGCGGACGTGAAGCGCAAGGACGTGGTGGCGGCCGGCATCGACCAGGTCGCTGTCGACGCGTTCGGGGCGAGCCTGCTGGGGTTAAGGCCCGAGCAGGTCGCGTATATCGCCGAAGCCGCCCGTCGTGGGCTGGGCACCGCCAACTACGCCGCCCTCGGCCCGAGAGAACAGAGCATCTGAGGTCGGCATGGCCAAGAAAAGAACCACTAGTCGCGTCGTCTGGCTGCGCCGGGCTGTTCAGTCTTTTTTCTTCGTGCTTTTCTTCTTCGTTTTTCTGCAGGCCACTTTTCACCCCGAGAACCAGGTTGGACCAGGAGTGACCCTGTTTTTCGACCTGGATCCGCTGGTTCTGTTCGTGGCCTGGCTGGGCTCTTCTCCCATGCCGCGGGTGATGCTGCTTGCCCTGGTGACACTGGGCGTCACCCTGCTGCTGGGCCGCTGGTTTTGCGGCTGGGTATGCCCGTTTGGCGTTCTTCACAACATTCTGACGAGCCGGCGGGGCCGGACGGTGAAGGTGAAGCTTCAGACGGGCACATTCAGTCCGCGTCAGCGGCTGAAGTATTATCTCCTGATCGCCTTTCTCGTCGGCGCTCTGCTCGGCGTCAATTTGATTGGCTGGCTGGATCCCTTTTCGTTCTTTTACCGAAGCCTTGCGACCGCCGTTTACCCGGCGCTCAATTTCGGCGCCAATGCCGTGTTCACCTGGATCTACAACTGGGACCCGGGATGGGGAGAGGTGCGACTGACGCAGGTTTCCGAGCCGGTCTACGAGATCCTGAGGAGCTCGGTCCTGGCCATAGAGCTTCAGCCGCAGTACCAGTGGAGCCTGCTCGTCGGTTTGCTTTTCCTGGCAGTGGTCGCGCTAAACCTTTACCGAGCGCGCTTCTGGTGCCGGTATCTCTGCCCGCTGGGGGCGCTGCTGGGCCTCGCCGGCAAGAACCCTCTGTTGAAACTTAAGAAGAACGAGTCGCGCTGCAATGATTGCAGGTTGTGTGTGGCCGACTGTCCGGGCGGGGCGAACCCTCATTCCACTGGGGGTTGGAAACCGTCCGAATGTTTCTACTGCTGGAACTGCCGATCGGCTTGTCCGCACGACGCTTTGCAGTTCAAACTCGATATTCGGCAAAAGGGCCATGAAGAAACTGCTGCATAATCCGTTCTTCCGCTGGATCGCCGGATTTTTCCAGCCGGCCGACGAATCGGGTATCGATTTGAGCCGGAGAGCAGCCATCGGCGCAGGCTTAACGGGTGTAGGCGCGGCCATGCTGTTGGCTGTTCATCCCCAGGCAGGCAAACGGTCGTTCAATCCCGCCCTGGTTCGGCCACCCGGCTCCGTGAGCGAGCAGGACTTCCTGGGTCGCTGCATTCGCTGCGGCGAGTGCATGAAGGTCTGTCCGACCAACGCCATACAGCCCACTCTTTTCGACGCCGGTCTGGAGGGTCTCTGGTCACCGGTCATGAACATGAAGCTGGGGTATTGCGAGTACGAATGCAACCTCTGTATGCAGGTCTGTCCGACCGACGCCATCCAGCTGCTCCCCCTCGAGGAAAAGAAACGGATCCGAATCGGGACGGCGTTTTTTGACAAGAACCGTTGCCTGCCGTACGCGTTCGCCAAGCCCTGCATTGTCTGCGAGGAACACTGTCCCACTCCCAAGAAGGCGATCTGGTTTGAAGAAGTGGAAGTCGTTAACGAGAAAGCTGAACGCCTGCTGCTGAAGCAACCGAGGATCAATCCGGAACTCTGCATCGGTTGCGGCATCTGCGAGAACAAGTGCGTGGTTGAAGACCAGCCGGCCGTCCGCGTGACAAGCGCTGGAGAAACACGTAACCCGGAAAACCAGATCCTGCTCAGCGGAGGCGGGATATACGGGTAGAGGCGGTTCCATTCCCGCCTTTCAGGCGGCAGCCCCCGAAATCGGAGCGAAGCCAGGCCGTATCCAATACTTCGGCAGGGGCGCCATTGGCCTCGCCAACAGCCTCGGGCAACCCGGAGGGCCTGCCTTGGTCACTTGCTTTCCTGTACTTCCCGTACAGCCCCTATAGCCTGCCATCTCAACTTCCTGTATAGTCACAGCGTTATGCGTTGCCGGCACACCCTCGCTCTCGTAACCCGCCTGTTTCTGCTTCTTGCGGTGGCCTCACCTGTTTTGGCGCAAGCACAGGCCGAACAGGAGCTATACGAACGACTGAACCCCACCGGCTATGTCAACGACTTTGCAGGCGTTTTCAGGCCGGAACAGCGACAGGATCTGGAGCAATATCTGGCTGCGCTGGAGCAGAAGACCACGAGCCAGGTGGCGGTCGTTACCGTTCCCTCCCTGGAAGGCAATGAGATTCGTGATTTTGCGAATCGCCTGTTTGAGCGCTGGGGGATAGGACGCAAAGGGCAGGATAACGGCCTGCTTCTGCTCGCCGCCATCCAGGACCGCAAGGTCTGGATCGAGGTCGGGTACGGGCTCGAGCCGGTTATTCCGGATGCCAGGGCCGGCCGCGTTCTGGATGAGTATGTCATCCCGTACTTCAAGCAAGGGGACTACGGTACGGGTCTCTCCGAAGGAGCGCGGGCCATTGGCGGGATCATTGCCCAGGAGGCCGGTGTTCAGTTGGACGGGGCGCCGGTGCGGGGGAGCCCGCAGCCCGCACCGGAAGAAGGCCGGGGGATCGGATGCCTCGGCTATATCATTATTGCGATTTTGATTCTGGTTTTCATACGCCATCCTTTCCTGCTGCTCTTTCTGCTCCAGATCTTGAGCTCAGGCGGAGGAGGCCGCCGCGGAGGCGGCTTCGGCGGTGGAGGCTTTGGCGGAGGCGGCTTCGGAGGCTTCGGAGGCGGTTCATCAGGTGGAGGCGGCGCCGGAAGAAGCTGGTGAGGCGCCGGAGGGCAGGCCATCCTCGCCTGCTGTGGCGCGTAACGCCATGAAACGGATCCTTGCGGAGAGGCTGAAAGCTGATCGCTGATCGCTGACAGCTCGTGCCTCCAGGATTTCAGGTATCCTTGGCTAATCAGACTTAAACTAAGGAGAACGCCAGTGACACCGGAACAGCTGGTTGAGAAACTCAAGCAGGCGAACCCGACGGGATTGAAGGCCGTCATACTTTACGGCTCTGCGGCGGCGGGAGATCACGTGGGAAAGCGTTCAGACTACAACGTCCTCGTGGTGATGGATCAGCTCGGCCTTCGCGAGCTTAAGCTGTTTTTGAAGCCTTCCGAGGCTTGGGTGAAGGCCGGGAATGCTCCTCCGCTCTTGTTTACTCTTGAGGGGCTGCGCCAATCAGCCGATGTTTTTCCTATCGAACTGCAGGACATCCGCGACTCCCATCGAGTGCTTTATGGAGAGGACATCACCGGCGGGATCAAGATCAACCCGGAAAACCTCCGCCTCCAGCTCGAGCACGAACTGAAGGGCAAGGTGATCCAGCTGCGCGAGCGGTACCTGGAGACCGGCGGGAAGTCCAAACAGCTTGGTGATCTGATGATCAACTCCCTATCCAGTTTCCTGGTCTTGTTCCGAGCGGCGCTCCGGCTTTTCCAGGAAACGGTGCCTCCAACCAAGTTAGAGGCGGTCACTCAGCTGACCTCGCACATCCCCTTTGACCCAGGCGTGTTCCAGACCGTGGAAGCGCTGAAGGCCGGAACCAAAAAACTGCGCGAAGTGGATGCAGAGGAGCTGTTCGAGCGCTATCTGCAGACGATCGAAGCGATCGTCGAAGCGGTCGACGCGCATTTGTGCAACAAGCCGTAGGAGGGAATAAATGGGCAAGATTGTGCTCGTCATCGGTGTCATTGTATTGCTCGTTGTCGTCATACTCGGTATTGCGGCGATTGGGTCCTATAACCGCCTGGTCAATCTGCAGGAGCAAGTGAACAGCTCCTGGGCCCAGGTCGACACGGTCTTGCAACGCCGCTACGATCTCATCCCCAACCTGGTGAACACGGTCAAAGGCTACGCCAAGCAGGAGAGCACCGTCCTGACCGAGGTCACACGTTTGCGCAGCCAATGGGGAGAGGCCCGGACGCCGGCCGAGAGAGCCCAGGCGGCAACAGGTCTGGAGAGCGCCCTCGGCCGCCTCATGGTTGTCATTGAAAACTACCCCGAGCTGAAATCAAATCAGAACTTCCTGGCACTCCAGGATGAGTTGAGCGGGACGGAGAATCGGATTTCCGTCGAACGCCGGCGCTACAACCAGACAGTTCAGACCTACAACCAGTCCCTGCGGCGATTCCCGACCAATCTCTTCGCAGGATTGCTCGGCTTCGATTCTCGCCCGTATTTCGAAGCCGGGGAGGCCGCTCGCCAGGCGCCCACGGTGCAGTTTTAGGGAGGCGCGCGATTCGCGTCGCAGAACCCCGCACGCATAATTGGCGCATAATTGGTGCGCACACATAATTGGTGACACGCCCGCAATACGGCTACAAGTGATTGAAAACAAAGGACTGGGTTCGAAGTCTGGCACCCATTCCTTCGGGTCGGGAACGACTCGCCGTCCTGGTGGTTTGTGGCCCTTAACTGAGACAAAGGAATCTGGTATCCACCCCGTCACCGAGACCAACAAATTAGGAACAGGTTAGCGCCACCGGGAAATAGGTGTCAGACTTCAAACTAGGTTCTTTCTTTTCAATCATTTACACTCGCGTTGCGAGCGTGTCACCAATTTCGTCCTCAATCATTTACACTCGCGTTGCGAGCGTGTCACCAATTTCGCCCACCAATTTCGCCATCATTTACACTCGCGTTGCGGGCGTGTCACCAATTTCGTCTCCGCGTTGCGGGCGTGTCACCAATTTCGTCGCAATTTCGTTTGCGGACTTGCCTGCGGATGGAATACGATAACGCCTGCCTGCGACCTAATGCAGTTTCATTATGAGTGTTCAAACAGCCACCGTTCACAATTCTCTTGTGGAGAAGCTGTATCAGTCCACCGGGCAATCGGTAGCCCGCTGCTACCAATGCGGCAAATGCTCGGCGGGATGTCCGTTAGCTTGCGAAGCGGACTATCCTCCCAGTCAACTCCTCAGACTTACGCAATTCGGTGATGCCAACCTGGACCGCAAGGCCCTGGGATCTCTGACCATCTGGCTTTGCCTGACATGCCAAACCTGCTCGGCACGCTGTCCCCAGGAGGTCGACCTCCCGCGGATCATGGACTTCCTCCGGCAGGAGTCATGGAGACGAGGTTTGATCCACCCTCGAGCCCGGAATATCGTCGCCTTTCACAGCTCGTTCCTGGCGTCCATACGAATGACGGGGCGAATGTTCGAGCTGGGGATGATCGCCGACTACAAGCGGCGCTCCTGGAAGTTTTTTCAGGACGCCTTGCTGGCGCCCAAGCTTCTCACGCGAGGGAAACTGCACTTGTTTCCTCACCGGATCCGGGGGGCCAAGGCGGTTAGAAAAATCTTCAATCGTGCACTCGAGAAGAAAGGCACATCCCAATGAGAGTGGCTTACTTTCCCGGATGCTCATTGAAGGGCTCTGCCCGGGAATTCGATGAATCTTTGCGCGAAGTAGCCCGGCGGGTCGGGCTCGAGCTGGTCGAGGTACCGGACTGGAATTGTTGCGGCGCAAGCTCAGGCCATGCCCTCGATCACCTCCTCTCCCTGGCCTTGCCTGCCCGGATACTCGCTCTGGCCGAGAAGACGGGCCTGGAGGATCTCCTCGTTCCTTGTTCCGCCTGCTACAACCGCCTGGTAACGGCACGTCAGGATCTGATCGACGACAGCCAGCTGAAGGCCGAGGTCTGCGAGCTGATCGAAACGGACCTGAAGCTGTCGGTGCGTATCCGAAACATCATTGAGGTCTTGAAGGAGGCCATGGAAACGGGGAATCTCCCGGGAATCGAGGCGCCTTTCGTGCACAAGGTCGTCTGTTACTACGGCTGTCTACTGGTCAGGCCCCACAAGATCGTGAGATTCGATCGTCCCGAAGAGCCTCGGACCATGGACGAGCTGATGCAGGCGATTGGAGCAGAGCCGGTCGACTGGGCCTTCAAGGTTGAATGCTGTGGCGCCGGTATGACCCTCGCACGCACGGACCTGGTCGCAAATCTGGGCGCGCGGATTCTGGATGACGCCGAGGCCCGGGGGGCTGAAGCGATCATCACGGCCTGTCCCATGTGCCACGCCAACCTTGACATGCGTCGGGGGGACATCGACCGGGCGGCGGGAAAGAGCTTCGCCATTCCGGTTATCTACTTGACGCAGGCAATCGGGCTGGCCCTGGGGGCCGAGCCGAGGCGGTTGGGATTGGGCCGTCATATGGTGCCGGTTGTTTTCAAGAGCGTCGAGCAGCAACCCGGCGCCGGCGAACGACACGTTTAGAAAGCGAATATGTCACGAATCGGCGTGTTTGTGTGCCACTGCGGGGAGAACATCGGGGCTACGGTCGACTGTGCCCGCGTCGCCGAGATCTCTTCCGGGCTCCCGGGTGTCGTCCACAGCGTGGACTACAAGTACATGTGCTCGGACCCCGGGCAGAACCTCATCAAGGAAGCCATCAAAGAAAAAGGCCTCACCGGGGTAGTGGTCGCGGCCTGTTCACCCCGGATGCACGAGCCCACTTTCCGGAGAGCCTGTGCGGAAGCGGATTTGAACCCCTTCCTGTGCGAGATGGCGAACGTGCGCGAGCATTGCTCCTGGGTGCACGAAAAAGGCGAGCCGACGACACAGAAGGCAGCGGACCTGGTCAGAGTGCTCGTGGAAAAAGTCAAGCACAACCGGCCGCTCCGCCCCATACAGGTGCCGGTCACCAAGACCGCCTTGGTCCTTGGCGGCGGCATTGCCGGAATTCAGGCCAGCCTCGACATTGCAAACGCGGGTCAAAAGGTGATCCTGGTCGAGCGGGATCCTTCCATTGGCGGCCACATGGCGCAGCTGTCCGAGACTTTCCCGACGCTGGATTGTTCTCAGTGCATCCTCACGCCGCGCATGGTGGAGGTGGCGCAGCACCCGAACATCACTCTCCTGAGTTATTCGGAACTGGAAAGCCTTGACGGTTTCATCGGCAACTTCAAAGCGCGCATCCGCAAAAAGGCGCGCAAAGTCGACGAAAAACTGTGCACGGGCTGTGGTGTCTGCACGCAGAAGTGCCCTCAGAAGAAGATCCCGAGCGAGTTCAACGCGGACCTCGGCCTGAGGACCGCGATCTTTGTCCCTTTCCCGCAGGCCGTGCCGAACAAGCCGGTGATCGACGTGGAGAACTGCCGCTATTTCAAGACGGGCAAGTGCGCCATCTGCCAGAAGCTCTGTCCGGCCAAGGCCGTGCGCTACGAGCAGGAAGACGAGATCGTCGAGGTCGACGTAGGGGCCGTGGTTTGCGCCACCGGTTTTGACGTCGTGGACAGCAGCTTTTTCCCGGAATACGGATACGGGAAATACGCGAACGTGATCAACGGCCTGCAGTTTGAGCGACTGGCATCAGCGTCCGGCCCGACGTTGGGAGAAATCCGGCGCCCGTCGGACAACAAGGTCCCCGAAACCGTTGTCTTCGTGGCCTGCGCCGGCTCGAGGGACCACGCCAAAGGCATCGATTACTGTTCAAAGATCTGCTGCATGTACACGGCCAAACACGCGATGCTTTACCGTCACAAGGTGCATTCGGGGAAAGCGTTTGTCTTTTACATGGACATTCGGGCGGGCGGCAAGATGTACGAGGAATTCGTCCGGCGGGCGATCGAAGAGGACGGGGCGCGCTATGTGCGCGGTCGAGTCTCGCGGATCTACGAGCGTGGCGGAAAGCTGATCGTGAAGGGCGCCGATACTCTGCTGGGAGGCCAACCAATCGAGATCCAGGCCGACCTGGTCGTGCTGGCCACGGCTGCTGTGGCGAACCCGGGCGCCGAGGAGCTGGCCCAGAAGCTGCACATCAGCTACGACGCTTACAACTTCTTTTCCGAGGCCCATCCCAAGCTGCGACCGGTCGAAACCAACACCGCCGGGATTTTCCTGGCCGGGGCATGCCAGGCGCCCAAGGACATCCCGGAATCCGTGGCCCAGGCTTCCGGCGCGGCCAGCAAGGTTTGCGGCCTGTTTTCGCAAGATCAGCTCTCGCGCGAGCCGCTGATCGCGTCGGTCAACCGGACCGCTCCGCCACAGTACTCCATCTGCACCGGGTGCTTCCTTTGCGAGCCGGTCTGCCCTTACCGTGCCATTGAGCGCGAGACAATAACGACCCGCGACGGGAAGCCGATCAAAACGGTAGCAAGGGTGAATCCAGGACTGTGCCAGGGATGCGGGACTTGTGTGGCCGTCTGCCGCGTCAAGGCTATTGACTTGGACGGGTTCTCAAACAGTCAGCTGTATGCCGAAGTAAGGGCGCTGGCGTAGGGTGAGTCGCGGTTTTGCCGCTCCTGTGATCGGCGCCGCAGGACTAGAGATATGGCGGATTTTGAACCGAAAATCATAGCTTTTGTCTGCAACTGGTGCACTTACGCAGGGGCCGACCTGACGGGCACGAGCCGGATGAAGTACGCCCCCAACGTCCGGGTGATCCGCACGCCTTGCACCGGCCGGATTGACTTCATGCTCGTTCTGAAAGCATTTGCAGCCGGCGCCGACGGCGTCATTGTTTCCGGATGCCATCCCGGAGACTGCCACTACACGTCCGGCAACTATCATGCCCGCCGACGCTGGATCGTCTTCCGCGGTCTGCTCGATTTTCTGGGGATCGATGTGGAGCGCATTCGCTTCACCTGGGTTTCGGCAGCCGAGGGCGCCAAATGGGCGGATGTCGTAAACACCACCGTGGCCGACATTCGTCGCCTCGGACCATACGCGGCCTATCAGCAAATGATTGGGAAAGGGATCGAGAGGACATTGAGGGACTGACAATTCACGGGTCTTTGTTTGCAGTTCCGTCTTCAGGCGGGCCTTAAGTCGTAGATTGGCCGCAATTTGACCGCTCCTAGACTGAGGATGAAGGCGGGACTGCAAACAAGTCGGTTTGCGACGGCTTGAGTATGGAACAACTTCGACAACGGGCACGCGAGCTCCTGGAGGCTGGAGCCGTGCAAGTCATCATCGGGTACGCCAAAGGCTCAAACGGGCGGCGAGGACGGCCTCTGTTTGCGCGCCGGCCGGAACAGCTCGAACAGTTGGTACTGGACGACACTTCAGCTTTGAACCTCGCCGTCTATCTGCGGAAGCCGGAGATCAAGAGGCTGGGCAAAGCAGGCGTAGTGGCTACTCCGGCCATCCTGAGAAGCGTCCTGCAACTGGCGGCGGAGAACCAGTACCGCGATTCGGAAGCTCTCTTCCTGGCGATGGATGCCGGCGGGGCGGTGCTCGAGCTGAGCACGGCGGATCAGATCGCGGCTTTTGTTGCATCGGCGCCCGGCTCGCCGGCCGCGTTCGAAAACGGAATTCAGGGCAGGAATCGGGAGGACCGTTTTGCCTTCTGGCAGCAGGAGCTCGAGCGCTGTATCCGCTGTTATGCCTGCAGAGCCAGCTGCCCGATGTGCTATTGCGAGCAGTGCCTGGCCGAGTCCAACCAGCCGCAGTGGGTCCCGGTGCCTGCCCATCTTTTGGGGAATTTCGAATGGCACGTCTCGAGGGCTATGCATCTGGCCGGCCGATGTGTCGCTTGTGGCGCTTGTACTGAAGCGTGTCCCGTGGGCATCCCGTTGAAGCTGATCAATGAGTTTCTGAGAGACCTGGTGGCGAAAGAATTCCGCCAGCGGGCCGGTTCCGGGGCAAAGCTTGACTATCCCCTCTCGGTGTTCAGCGTTAAAGACCGTGAAGAGTTCATCAAATGACGATCGACAGGAAATTACTAAAAGAAGAGTCGATTCAACCGCTTCTGAAAGCGCTCAGAGAGAGCGGACGGAGGATTCTTGCCCCGCAGCGGACAGGTTCAGCGCCCGGCGCCTGGCACCGCGTCCTCGGTCCTGAGGAGCAGATCGACCTGGAGGAGATGACGACGCTTTCGCCTAAATCGGGTTTCCTCCCCCCGGTCGAAGAAATCCTGAGGTTCCGGAACGAAGGCAAGCGTATCGTGATTGAGGGTGGCCGCATCCAGCCCCAGCCTACCGTGATCTTCGGGTCACGGCCCTGCGATACCCGGGCTTTGCACGCCCTGGACACTGTATTCCTGCGTGAGCCTGAGGACCGGTTTTTTCGCGAAAGGCGGGCTTTGACGACCATCGTCACATTCAGTTGCCGGACCGCCAATCCCGACTGCTTCTGCACCTCGGTCAGCGGAGGACCTGGAGATCCGGAAGGCAGTGACCTTCTCTTGACCGCCGTGGGTGAGCAGGGATTCCTCGTCGAGGTTGTGTCGCCCAAAGGAGAAGACGTCGTGCAGCTGGCGCCTGGCCTTTTCAGCCCAGCCGGAGAGATTGACAAGCAGGCATTCCTCGCTTCGGTCCCCGCCCGTTTCTCCCTGGTTGATGTCCGCAAGCGGCTTCCGGCCCTCTTCAATGATGAAGAATTCTGGCGCGAGCAGTCCTTGGCCTGCCTGGGATGCAGCACCTGCGCCTTTGTCTGCCCTAACTGCAGCTGCTTCGATATCCAGGACGAAGCGGATCTCAAAGGCGGGGCCCGGCTCCGGTGCTGGGACTCCTGTGGTCAGAGGCTGTTTACCTTGCACGCTTCCGGTCACAATCCGAGGAGCGCGCAGAGCCAAAGGTGGCGCCAACGTATCATGCACAAGTTCTCTTACCTGCCGGAGAAGGAAGGTCTGGCCGGATGCGTCGGTTGCGGGCGTTGTTCCCGCTCCTGCCCGGCCGGCATGAATCTTTTGGAACGGTTGACGGCGATTGTGGAGACCCAAGTATGACCGCCGAGAATGTCTATGAGCCTTACCTGATGAGAATCGAGCGAGCCATCGACGAGGCGCCTGGAATCAAGACCTTTCGACTTCTCTTTGAGGACGAGGAGTCGGGCAGGAACTTCGAATTCAAAGCGGGCCAGTTCGGCGAGTACTCCGTGTTTGGCGAGGGAGAATCCACATTCTGCATTGCCTCGTCGCCGACTCGGAAGGGCTATATCGAGTGCACTTTCCGGCAGACGGGGCGAGTGACGACAGCCCTGGCCGGCTTGAACGAAGGCGACACCATCGGCTTCCGAGGACCGTACGGCAACGTCTTTCCGCTGGACGCCTGGAAAGGCAAGAACCTGCTGTTTATTGCGGGCGGGATTGCCTTGCCGCCCCTTCGCTGCGTTATCTGGAACGCCCTCGACCTGAGGGAAAACTTCGGTGACGTGTCGATCCTGTACGGCGCCCGCTCGGTGGCCGATCTGGTCTACAAGTACGAATTGGAGGACTGGGGCAAGCGGGGCGATGTCAGACTGACAACGACGGTAGATCCCGGCGGGGAGACGCCCGACTGGAAAGGTGAAGTGGGGTTCGTGCCACACGTCCTCGAGAAGATGAACCCGTCCAGTGAGAACACGATTGCCCTGGTCTGCGGTCCGCCGATCATGATCAAGCTCACGCTACCGGTGCTCGCCCGGCTGGGATTTGCCCCAGGTGATACCTTCACTACCCTGGAAAACCGGATGAAGTGCGGTATCGGCAAGTGTGGTCGCTGCAATGTCGGGAAGTACTACGTCTGCGTGGACGGCCCTGTTTTCACCCTGGAGCAGCTCCAGGGCATGCCGGCCGAGTATTGAGCCGCCGGCCCGCCGGCGGCTGACCCCTGCTTCGGAGGTCAGAGGCCTTCCTGCCTCAGCCGCTCAACCAGCTCGCTGCGGACCCGTTGCCACTGGGTGACAGGGATCTGGCAGGTTCCGACTTTGGCATGCCCGCCGCCGCCGTACTCCAGCATGAGGCTCCCGACATTGGTCCGGCAGGTCCGGTTGACAATGCTGTGGCCAACGGCAAACACGACGTTCTGCTTGCCCTTCCCCCAAAAAATCCGCACCTCGATGTTCTGGCGCGGGTAGAGAGCGAAGACCAGGAACCGGTTTCCGGCATGGACCGTCTCCTGCTCGAGAAGGTTGGTGACGATAACGTTGTCACACACCTGGCAGGACTTCTTCAGCATCTGCTCGAACTGCTGCTGCTGCTCGAAATACGCCACCGACCTTTCCTTGACGTCAGGCAGCTCGAGGATCTCGCTGACGGGTTTGGTCCGGCAGTGCTCTATCAGCTCGACCATGAACTCCTCATGATCCAGGCGAAAGTCATTAAATCGACCCAGTCCGGTGCGAGGATCGACCAGGTAAGACAAGAGGATCCAACCGGTCGGGTTCAGAATCTCTTCCTTGGTCAGCTCGGCCGAATCGCTCTTGTTAACGGCCCACAGAAGCGGCAGGAAGCGTGAGCCGAAGCTTTGGACCCCGCCGTAATAGTCCCAGATGACCTGCGCGGTGCTCGGAGCCGGTCGAGATACGCCCCTAAACTTCAGCTTCTCGAGCTCCAGCCGCTCTTCTTCGCTTGAGTGGTGGTCAAACCAGAGACCGCACCCTGGGATGTAAGGAACATTCGCCACGACGTCGTCCGCCGTCGCCTCTACTTTTCCATCCTGCACGTCCTTCGGATGCACGAACCGATAACCATCGATGACGCCCTTTTCGTGGAGGAGCACCGAGCAGACGATTCCGTCGAAGTCCAGGCGTGTGATCAGTCTCATGAACCCCCCTCAGCAAGCATCCGGAAATTTTACTCATTCTCTGCGCGAAGTGCAGAGAAAAATCACGGCAGCTGGGTAACCCCTCAGTTTTTTGTTCGGAGTGTGGCAGCAACGAGGAGAGAGGCCGGTGC
>JBHGBF010000065.1:0-27885 GCA_041946865.1 Acidobacteriota bacterium
ACGTTACACATCTGTGTATTTTGGCCAAAGTCCAGGATCTTAACGGACCGGGGTCCTAACGGACCTCCGAACCGAAAACTGAGGGATTGCCGGCTCACGACCCGTTTCAACTCCGTCGCTGCGCCGTTCGGCCTTTCACCGCACTGCTCGTGAAAATCGGGGTTCCGCCAGGACGCCTGCGACAGGCTCTCGACGTCCAGCTTCTGCAAGCGAAACCGGCAGGGAAATTTTACCGTTCGTCGACCGCTTTCCGTAGACGTCCCTTTGCTTCCTTTCTCCGCAACCTGCGCGAGTGTCCTGAATACCCGCCTGCCAATCCTCTCTGGCATGTCACTTGCCCGCGGCTAACCAAAACCCACCTGACTCTTTCAAAAGGAGGATAAAAGGACATGAACGCTTCAGCGAAGGTTCTCCTGGCCTTGCTCTTGCTTTCCTTGCCGGCTCTGGCTCAGGGGTCCGACGGCGGAGGAACAATCAGAGGGCAGATCCTGCCCGCACAGGGCGAGTCCGATCTGCCCGGAATTGTGATGGTCAAAATCGTGGGTCCGGGGTTCCAGCAAGTCACTTATGCATCGGGAAGCTTCTTTTCATTTGAGGGCGTCCGGGACGGAAACTATACCATCTATGTCGGCGCCGCCGGACGAGAGGAAGTCGTTCACGAGCTGCACGGCTTTACTGCCGATCGGAATGACCTTGTGACGATCGTGATGGGATCGCGAATTGCGCAAGGCGACGAGCCGCCGCCCGGTAACGCCGTCGTGGACGTCAAAACACTCCAGGTGCCGAACAAAGCTCACGAACAGCTCAAAAAAGGGATCGAGTTTCTCAACAAGATGGAATTTGCCAAGGCCGTTCAGCATTTTGAAGCCGCTGTCCAGATATGTCCTCAGTTCTACCAGGCCCACAATAACCTCGGAGTGGCACACCTGAGGATGAACCAGATGGAGGAGGCCGAGAAAGAGTTTGCCCGCGCCGTGGAAATCCAGCCGGACAACGTGATCGCACTGAAAAACCTCGCCTATATCAGAATGAACCGCGGCCGCTACCGGGAAGCGATTGGCCCGCTCGCCAAGGCCGTGCGCCTGGACGGCAATGATGCCAAAACCGAGATGTATCTGGGCGAGGCGTACACCATGGAGAAGGATCCGGTCAAGGCCAAGGACCACTTCCTGAAGGCGGTTGTCCTCGACCCAGGGCTGGCGCACGCGCACTACCGGCTCGGTTACATCTCTCTGGCTGAGAAGCGGTACGACGAAGCGCTCAAGCATTTCCAGGGTTTCCTCAAGTTGAACCCGGAGAACGGGAAAGAGGAAGTGCAGGCGAGAGTCAGAATGCTCCAGCGTTACTTCAAAGACAGCCTCGCCCGGGGCGCGGCCAATCCGATGCCCTAGTGGTCGTTTTCATGAATACGATGACGTATCGATGTATCTGAGCAGTGGGCATGATGTGTTCGTAGTTCCGGCTTCCTGTTTGTAGTTCCGCCTTCAGGGGTGCAGCCGAGGAGGCTGCGAATCTTGGGGGTGAAAGTCCCCTCCCGCCAATTGCTCGATTCAGGCGGGTGGGCGAATCGCCAGGAAAGTCTTGCTGGAGCCCCCGCCGAAGTCGTCCGGCCTGCCTTCAGTGCCCTGCTCAAAGCAGAGTAATCCGCCGGCGAGGCCCCCGGTCAGCAGCTCGATCATGAAAGCCAGGCCGGACCCTTTGTGTCCGCCCATTGGAAGGAACCGCCGGCTGTCGAGTATGGCGCGCGGATCCCTGGTCACCCGGCCTTCTTCGTCGACGCCCCACCCCACCGGGACCGCCTCCCCGGCGTTGGCGGCGTCCACAATCTTCCTGATCGCGGCCTGAGTCATGGCCATGTCGAGCACCACCGGCTCGTCCCCGTCAGGGGCAGGAACCCCGATCGCCATCGGGTTGTTGCCCAGGGACGGGATGCTGGTTCCCCAAGCCGGAAAGTTAACGGTCGCGTTGGTGTAGGCGACCCCGATATATCCCGCCTTGGCGGCGCGGCGCGCATAGCTGTATCCCCGGCCCCAATGCGCAACCCCCCGCACGGCCGCCAGCCCCACCCCGTACTGCGCGGCCCGCTCGACTGCCGCGTCCATCATGATGGCTGAGGTGTAACGGCCGATCGCGCGATCAGTTTCATACAGGACAGCGGCCGGCTGCTCGACGACGACGTGTGTTTCAGGGTCAGGGTTTACGATGCCGGTACGGATGTTCTTAACCAGCGCGGGAACGAGTTGGACGCCGTGCGAATGCACGCCAGCAAGGTCGACGTCGGCAGTGATCTCGGCCTCGATCTGCGCGATCTTCTCGGGCACGCCCGCCTTTACCAGGACCTGGCAGATAAACCGCTTCAGTTCGACATATCGCATCCTCCTGGGAGGCTGGTGGTTGCTTCGAGTCTGCACCGTTTCGGTTCCCTTGCTCTCAGGAGTCTACCTGAGGCCGGTGTTGATGGCAATCCCGTTTGGGGGGCGTTGGGGACGTTCTCTCGAGCCGTGCGGCATCTGTTAGTATAGAAATGCTTTTGTCTCAAGCGGTGGGGGAATTCCGTTCTATGAGGAAAGTGAATGTCGCAGTGCTTGCTCTTTTCCTGACAACCTGCCTCTTGTTTCCCGGTGTGCGGCCGCGTCCGGTTGACTCAGCTGCACTGAAGCTGCATTTGAGGAAGCTGACGATAATCGGCAATGTCCTTTATCTTGCCGCGCACCCGGATGACGAGAACGCCGCCGTCCTCGCCTACTTTTCGCGTGGCCGCCTTTTGCGGACCGGATACCTGTCGCTCACCCGCGGGGACGGCGGTCAGAACCTGATCGGCTCTGAACAGGGCGCTCTGCTCGGGGTCATCCGGACGCAAGAACTGCTCGGCGCTCGCGCTATCGACGGGGCCGAGCAGTTTTTCACCCGGGCGGTCGATTTCGGCTACTCCAAAACCGCCGAGGAGACTTTGCGCCTGTGGGGCAAGGAAGCAGTCCTCTCGGACGTCGTCTGGGTCATCCGGAGATTCCAGCCCGACATTATCATCACCCGCTTCACCCCGGAAACGGGTGGACACGGCAACCATACCGCCTCGGCCATCCTTGCCGAAGAAGCGTTCACTGCCGCTGCCGACCCGTCGCGGTTTCCCGAACAACTCAAGCGGGTTAAGCCGTGGCAAGCCAAAAGGCTGCTCTGGAACATGTATAACTGGGGACGGTATTCGCAGGCCGAGCGCTCCGGCGCCTTGACCATCGACGTGGGCGAATACAACGCCCTTCTCGGCAGCAGCTACCGTGAGCTGGCGGGCGAGAGCCGGAGCATGCACAAGAGCCAGGGAATGGGTGCTCCGGAGGGAAGGGGATCGAGCGTGAATTACTTCAAAAACGTGGCAGGAGAACCGGCCAAGGTCGACGTCATGGAAGGTGTAGATGTCAGCTGGGCCAGGATACCGGGCGGCGCCCCGATTGGTCAAGTTCTCCAGAAAGCGTGGTCAAGCTACGAGTATGAGAACCCTTCGGCGGCCGTTCCGCTGCTCGTCGAGGCTTACAGGATGATGCAAAAGCTTGAGGAGAACCCGATGGTGCGACATAAGAGCGAGGAAACGCTTGAAGCCATCCGGTTATGTTCAGGCCTCTGGTTGGAAGCTGTCAGCGAGCGTCCCTCCGCTACCCCGGGCCAACAAGCGAGCATCAAGCTGTCCGTGATCAACCGTTCGCGCCTCCCTCTGCGGCTTGTCTCGGCTTCGATCGAGCCCGGCGGTGAAGCGAAGCAGTTCGATCTGCCGCTTGCCGATAATGTGCCTGCTACCGCGACAATCCTTCTGTCGATCCCTTCCGGGATGCCGTACACGCAACCGTTCTGGCTAGCTCAGCCCGGCACACCCTACCTTTACAACGTCGACAACCAGCAGAAGATCGGATTAGCTGAGTCTCCACCACCTTTCCAGGCGACCATTCGCGTCTCACTCAACGGGGATGAGCTGACTTACAGAATCCCGGTTCTCTACCGGTGGGTCGACCCAGTCGAAGGCGAAAGATACCGTGAGCTGGAAGTGACGCCCGAGCTGTCGGTGCGGCTTGATCAACCGGTAACCGTTTTCGCCGACGGGCCGGGCAAGAAGATCACGGTATCGGTGACGAATCGCGTCAACGGACCAGTATCCGGAAGCCTTTGCCTGAGGATGCCTCCCGGATGGTCCACCCAGCCTCCTGCCATCCCGGTCAACATGGCGAAAGCCGGAGAAAGCAAGGAATTCGATTTTCAAGTGTCCCCTTCAGCCGGCGCCCAGTCAGGTGTGGTGAGCGCAGTGGCTGAAGTCGGAGGAAAGACCGTCGCCTGGACGGTCGACGAGATTGAGTACCCCCATATTCCTCCACAGACGGTGCTTGAGGACTCCAGGGGAACGCTGCTTCGCCTGGATTTGAAGAAGGTCGGCCAGCGAGTCGGCTACATCATGGGGTCGGGCGACTTCCTGCCCGAAGCATTGAGACAGATCGGGTATGAGGTCCGCTTGCTTTCTGACCGGGATCTGACGGCAGGGGACCTGTCCTTGTACGATTCGATTGTGGTCGGCATAAGGGCATACAACACGCGGGCCGTGCTTCAGTCGGTTCAGTGGAGACTCCTCGACTACGTCTCGGCCGGCGGCACCCTGGTGGTCCAGTACAACACGCTGCAGGAGTTGCTCCGGACCGACCTGGGACCCTATCCTTTCCGCATCTCGCGCGACCGCGTATCGGTCGAAACGGCCCCGGTGCAACTCACAGCACCGCAACACGCGCTTCTGACCACCCCGAACCGAATATCAGCCTCGGATTTCGAGGGTTGGGTCCAGGAGCGCGGCTTGTACTTTCCGGACCAGTGGGACGCCAGGTACGAGACGGTTGTTTCGACAGCCGACCCTGGAGAGCCGTCCCTGGATGGCGGCGTCCTGTATACCCCGTACGGCAAAGGCGTATACATCTATACCGGCTATGCCTGGTTCCGACAGCTTCCGGCCGGAGTTTCGGGAGCCTATCGGTTCTTCGCCAATCTCGTTTCAGCCAGGGGCAGTAGGAATGGAAACTCAACACGAAACTGAATCAGCAGCCAGGGAAGAAGCGCCGCCTTTTGGCTCGTGGGTGCACTGGTACCTGGCTGTCCTCCTCACCCTGGTGGTGTTGATTATCTCGTTCTACTCTTTCACGCGCGCGTTCAGGTAGTCGCAACAAGCTCTCATGAGGCCTCTTGACTGGATCGTACTCGTAGCCTTCCTGATTTTCACGGTCCTCTTTGGGATACGCCGCGGCCGCGGGACCCGGGATATTCGGGCCTACATGCTCGCCAACAAGAGCATGCCCTGGTACGCGGTGGCCCTTTCGATCATGGCCACCCAGGCCAGTGCCATTACTTTCGTGTCCACTACGGGACTCGCCTATACGGATGGGATGCGGTTCGTGCAGTTTTACTTCGGACTTCCCGTGGCGATGGTTCTGTTGTCCATCTTTGCCGTGCCCGTCTTTCATCGCCTCAACGTTTACACGGCCTACGAGTACCTGGAGCGCCGATTCGATCTGAAGACCAGGGTATTCACGGCCGTCATTTTCCTCATTTCGCGCGCCTTGGCGACCAGCCTCTCGCTGTACGCGCCGGCGCTGATCCTCTCTGTCGTTCTCGGCTGGCCGGTACGCCTCACGATCTGGGTCATCGGGCTGCTGGTTGTCTCTTATACCGTGGCCGGCGGAGTCATCGGGGTGAACTGGAACGATTTCCAGCAGTTCCTGGTCATCATGGGGTCGATGGTGGTGGCCCTCATCGTCACCATCAGCCTGCTTCCTCACGACGTCTCCTTCGCTGAGGCGGTTTCGGTGGCCGGAGTCATGGGGCGTCTCAATGCCGTCGATTTCTCCTTCGACTGGCAGAACCGGTACAACTTCTGGTCGGGGCTGATCGGGGGACTCTTCCTGGCTCTGGCCTATTTCGGCACCGACCAGTCGCAGGTCCAACGCTATCTGACCGCCAAATCCGTGGCTGAAAGCCGCATCGGGCTCCTGTTTAACGGACTGGCCAAAGTCCCAATGCAGTTTTTCATCCTCTTTGTCGGCGCGATGGTCTTTGTTTTCTACCAGTTCAATCCCGCGCCGCTGTTCTTTAATCAGCAGGAGGAACGGCGCATCGCCGCTAGCACTCTGGCCGGCGAGTATCAGCGCGTCCAGACCGAATACCGGCAGGTCCAGGAGGAAAAGGAAGCGCGCATTCGTGGATGGCTGGCCGCCTCAAAGAGCGCGGATTCGGTCGCCGAGAACCGGGCGCGGGCGGAACTGCGCAGGGCAGAACAAAAGGCGGGCGAGCTGCGCAGCCGGGCTCTCGGTCTGATGCGGCAAAACGATCCGGCCGCGGACACCAACGACACGAATTACGTTTTCCTCACGTTTGTCATCCGCTATCTCCCCGCCGGCGTGGTCGGGCTCATCATCGTTGTCATCTTCGCAGCCACCATGTCCGCCATTTCCTCAGCCTTGAACTCGCTGGCCACGAGCACGATCGTGGACGTGTACAAGCGTCTGCTGACGGAACAGGCGTCCGAAAAGCATTACCTGCTTGTTTCTCGCGTCGCAACCGCCTTCTGGGGTGTATTTGCGATGGTGGTGTCCGAAGGCGCGGCCCGGCTTGGCGCGCTCATCGAGGCGGTCAACATTCTCGGTTCACTCTTCTACGGAACCGTCCTCGGGATCTTCATTCTGGCTTTCCTGGTGAGGCGGGTAGGGGGCACGGCCGCTTTCGTCGGCGGGCTGATCGGCGAATGCCTGGTGCTCTGGCTCTGGCGGTATACAACCATTTCCTACCTCTGGTACAACGTTTTCGGGGCACTGGCGGTGGTCGCGGCGGCAGTCGTCCTCACGGTGGTGATGAAACCGGCGGCGTGGAACAAGTGAGCCTCCGAGGAGCGCCCTGGGAGCGCAGGCATCCTGCCGGGCGCCACGATTTACCCGGCCTACTCGCATCCAACAGCGGGACGTCAGTTTCGTACCGCGCTGCAAAGGTGCGCGGGTGAGCAGGATGACTGAATGACTGAATGGCAATCACACCCGGCTGAAATTCGACACCCGGTCTCCCGCGCGGAAACTCCAGAACAAGATGCCGCTGTAACCCTCACGGCGCGCTTTTTCCAGGTATTCGGCCGGCGACACCCGGGTGCCGGCGGTCGGCGCTTCGCCGACCAGGCAGGGCCGGTCAAGGTTGCGGATTCTGGCGCGTGCCGCGAGCCGGAGCCGCCAGGGAGACAAGTACCAGTGGCACTGGTAAAGATCGAGGCCGAGACCTTGCCAGTATCGCAGCCACTGCGGTCGGGCGCTCCCCAGCGTGACACGCTGTCGCGTCTTCTCATGAATCATCGCCGCCGAGTCACGGACAAAGTCCCGGAATGCCGCGAGGCTGGCAGGATCTCGGCCGGATACCCACCAGGACCGGGCTTTTCCTAAGATCCATTCGGGCTCATTGATCAAATCCCAGGCGAAGACTTCCGCGGCCTTCCCATAGCGGTCAATGAGCGGAGCCAGGGCGTGTTCGAGGAAGGAGGCACGCGGGCCTGATTGCGTGACGATGTCCGTATGACCTCCCAGCCAGACACCGTTGATGATCGAGGAAGGGTAACACCATCGAAAATCAAGGAGCACGGGTATGAGGAGCAGATCAGTCCGGCGGGCGGCCTCCACCAGCGAATCGAAATCCCGGAAGAAGAAGCTGTCGAAACCTGTCACTTCTCCTGAAGGGCCAAACTCGGGAGACGCCCGGCCGTCCGCGAAAACAAAGACCCGGACCAGAGGCTTCCCCGATGCGGCCAGTCGGCCGCGGATGGTCTCGAAGTCCCGGCGCAGCTCGTCCGCTGCACCGGCCAGCCCCCGATATCCCCAGCCGCAGGCGCCGAAATCCTGGCCGTAATGTCTCCAGGGATAGTTCAGCCCGGTTATGAAATCCTGTCTCGACACTGTTTCTTTCAACGGACTTCACACAGGAACCGGAGCGCGGCCCGGCGGCAGGCCTGCGGATGCGAATCCCACATCTCGTGCCCGGCGCCCTCGATGGACTCGATCACTGCTCGCGGGCTCAGCTCACGAATTCGTTCCGTAATAGCTTTGAAGAACGGAAGGCTGCGTGCGCCGCTTAGTAACAGGACGGGCTTGTCGAGGTTTCGGATTCGTTCTTTTGGGATTGGGTTAAAAGGGTCAGCCGACAGCGCAAGCGCTTCCCATTCCAGGGAATTGTCGCGTAGCACCTGTCGCAGGGCGGGAGAGAAGCGGTCATATCGCCCTTCTCCCTGAAAATACGTGATAGTGGCCCGCAAAGCCCCCTCCGTGTCACGCCGCAGGTAGGCCGTCTTGACAGGCTGCCAGAGCCGCTCGAGATGATCGTCGTACAGCGCCGCCGAGCCGGGAGAGCCGAGAAGCAGCGAAAGCACCGGCGGTTCGGACAAAACGAGGGCGCGCACCCGTTCCGGCGAGCGCGCCGCCAGTGACAACGCCACATACCCGCCCAGGGAATGGGCCACCAGTACGGCCGGCGCCAACTGCAGACGATCAAGCAGTGCGGCCAGATCTTCTGTTTCCTTGGCCACTGAATGGGGCGCTCCATCCCAGACATTCGAATTCGGAAAATTGTAGCGTCGGCTGTACGCCACCGTCCGATAGCGACGCGAGAAAAACGGTATCTGCCGGTCCCAGCTTCGCAGATCAACCAAAGAGCCGTGGATCAACACGACATTGCCTCGGCTGGAATCACCCCCCGGCTCAGCCAGCGTGTAATGGAAGGTCAGGTTGTCGCAGCGAACGCTCTTCAAGTTCAGGTGATTCATGGTGTCCCTAAAAGAAACCGCAAGTCGGCTGGCGCGCTTCGAAAGGCTCGCTGCGCTGGTGCGGATTCTACTCTGACTGCTGCAACATCTCGATGCTTTCGCGCGCGTAGCGCCGGGCGCCCTGCGGATCGTTGCGGCGCTCGCTCATCGAAATGACAATGTACTTCTGATGCTCGTAGACCAGGTAGAAAAGGCGGCGGACAGCCGCATCGCCACTGTCGCGCCTCACCTCCCGCCCGTATCCTTCCCAAAACGCCGAACCCGTCACCCCGCAATAATCGGCAATCGCCAAATCCCATTCGACGTCCCCCCAGCAAGCGCGGTCGAAGTCCAAAACTCCGCTGACTGCGCCGTCCGGCTGGACGAGGAGGTTCGTGATCCAGATGTCGCCGTGCAGCAGGTGCGAAGTCCTGCAGGAGTCCAAGACGTGCGAGTACCGGGCAAGCAAACCGAGCGCCCAGGCCGCCGTCTTCCGGTCGTAAACTCCACACTTGACGATATCCTGCAGCTCACGGTCAAACATTTCCAGGAACGCCTGACACCACGTCGGCTGCGGCTCCATGCATCGGTGTTCTCCCAGGTAGCCGAAACGGTTGTCTGAATCGGTCAGGCCGTGCACTTGAGAGATCGCTCTGCCCCACTCACGAAGCGCCCGATGCCTGGCCTGGCCCGGCAGATCGGCCTGACTCAAGGGGATACCTGGGAGTCTGGACATTATCAGGTAATCACGATCGATCCGGCGGTGCGAGAAGTCGTAGGCCAGGATGGAAGGCACGGGGACCGTAGTCTCTTGTCGCAGACGCGCATGGAGTGCTGGTTCCTGACGCATCATTCGATATTCGTAAAAAAGCTGAAGCATCGAATCGGGTGGCGCTACCCTGAGCACATATTCCGACCCGTCAGCGGGATTTTCGGCCGCGAAGGTCTGAGAGAACCTGCCTGCCCCGAAGGAACGACAGTTCCAGTCGGCATCGCCCAGATGGTGAGCCAGCAGCGATCGTGCGGTTGTCGCGTCGATTTTTGTTGTCATGTTCACATTGTCTGAATCCACGAATTTACACGAATCAAGCGAATTTACACGAATTATGGGAACATAAGTTTTTATGTCGGCGAACCTGACAGGCGTCGGCCCGGTAGAAGAGGCCAATTTTGCGGCCAAAGCCGGCTGGGCCTTGTACGACTGGGCGAACAGCGGGTACGGGCTGGTTGTCATCACCGCAGTCTTCCCGGGCTTCTTTATCAGCCGGCTTCTTCCGCTTCTGCCCGGGAGCGGCGATCATGGCGTAGTCGCCTGGGGCACCCAACTGCCGGGGGATGCGGTCATCGGTATCCTGAACTCGCTCAGCATGCTGCTCATGGCTCTTGGGGCGCCGGTTCTCGGCGCCATCGCGGATATCCGAGGGTGGGCCAAGCGCCTGCTGGTCATCTCCGCTACCACCGGCAGCATTTTTACGCTCGCGATGTACTTCCTGCGGCCTGGTGACTGGATATGGGGCAGCCTGCTGTTTGTCGGGTCGAATTTCTGCTACGGGACCTCGTTCACTTTCTATAACGCGTATCTCCCCAGGCTGACCCGGCCCGAAAAGCAAGGGAGCCTGAGCGGTTGGGGATTTGCTACAGGTTACGTCGGCGGCGCTGTCGCCCTGGTCCTGGCGCTGGTTCTTATCAAGCAGGGGAAAGTGGAGCTGGCGCTCGCACTTTCCGGCGCCTGGTGGCTTATTTTCAGCCTTCCTGCCTTCATTTTCCTCAAAGAGTTCGAACCGCAGGAGTCCGGGCCGGGCTCGATTGTTCTGGAGGGATTCCGCCGTGTCGGTCACACTTTCCGGAATATCCGTCAATACCGGGTCTTGTTCGTGTTCCTCCTGGCGTTCCTGCTGTACAACGACGGCGTCGAGACGGTCATTTCCATGTCTCCAGCCTATGGGACGGCCGTTCTCGGCTTGAGTCAGGAAGATCTCGCCCTTGTCTTCCTGATCGTCCAGTTCATTGCCTTTGCCGGAGCGGCGCTTTTCGGTTATCTCTCCGACAAACTCGGGCACAAGGAGGTCATTCAACTCAACCTCCTCGTCTGGGTCCTGGCAGTGGCAGGCGCTTACCTGGTGAGAAGCACGACGGAGTTTTTCGTAATCGCCGCTCTCATCGGCGTGGTTCTCGGCGGGATTCAGGCCAGCAGCCGTTCGCTGATGGCTTCGTTGACGCCCGCTCGTATCCAGAACGAGGCCTTCGGTTTCTTTTCGATCAGCGGGAAGTTTGCCAGTATTTTCGGCCCGCTCCTTTACGCCGCGTTTGCCACCGGCGCCCGATCGCACGGTCTCAGCCCCCGGACGCCCGTGCTGTCCGTAGTCCCGTTTCTGCTGGTCGGATTCCTGGTTCTGCTGAAAGTGCCTGACCCGCGGCGGGGTGACAAAGTGACAGGGCGACAGGGTGACAGGGTGACAGGGTGAATCGCTCCTCGACAGGTCGAAACCGTCTCACCCTGCTTTTCCTGCATCCTTCATCCTTTCTGGCTCCTGTCACCCTTTCACGGCATGAGGAAGCCGCCGTTGACCTCGATGGTCTGACCCTGGATGAAATTGGAGCGAGAGGAACAGAGGAACAGGATCACTTCGGCTACCTCGCGCGCCGTGCCGAGCCGGCCCAGGGGGGTGGCGGCTGCGATCGAATCGAGCATGGCCGGGGTCGAGAACGTGCGGTGGTAGTTGGTGTCAATAGTGCCGGGGGACACGCAATTCACCCGGATGCCGTGAGGGGAAAACTCCTTGGCGATCGCTCGAGTGAGTGTCGAAATAGCGGCCTTGGCGGTCGAATAGGCCGAAGCGCCCATCCCTCCGCCGTTCCGGCCGGCGACGGAGCCGACGTTGACGATCACGCCGCGCTTGTTCTCCACCATTCCCGGCAGAACCGTCTGCGTCAGGAAAAAGGCGGTGGTCAGGTTGAGATTCATGACCTGGTCCCAAAGCTCCTCAGTGAATTGGAGGATGGGTGTCCTTTTGATCAGGGAGCCGGCATTGTTCACCAGGATGTCGACGTTTCTTCCCGTTGCCTTGACCTGCCGGATCAGATCGCGACATCCGGCCATCCCGGTGAGGTCAGCCTGTATGAGCATGGCGTCGCTGCCGACCGCCCGGATACGGGCCAGGACCTGCTCGGCCTGTTGCCGCGCTTTATTGAAGTGAACCATGACAAAGGCGCCGGCCTCAGCGAGCAGCAAAGCGGTTTCGGCGCCGATGCCGTTGCTTGCGCCCGTGACCAGTGCCGTCCTTCCCTGGAATTCAGTTTGATGTGACATAGACCTCTTCCTCGTGTTTGCTCTTTCCGAAAGTGACTGCCCCGCGCTCTATGGGCCCGAGCCACAACCACAGGATCGAGGCGCAGACGAGAGGCATGATTCCGAACATGAAGAAAACGGGATAATACGAACAATGATCGATCATCCAGCCCGTCAGGAGGGTAAACAGCATCCCGCCGAAGCCCGAACCCATGCTCGCAATTCCGTAGACCGAGCCCACGACTCCCTTGGGAAAAACGTCGGCGGGGAAGGCGAGCATGTTCGCGAGACTGCCGGTATAACCGAGCATCGCCATGGAAATCAGGGTGACCGAGACCCGGACATCGCTCACCAGCACCGCCGGAATGGCTGCCGCCATCAGCGCCGCAAAGAATGTGACCGATGATTTGCGCGCGGCCGTTACCGACCATCCCTGCCGAAGCAGGCAGCTGGACAGCAGTCCGCCCAGGATGTTGCCGAAACCGGCCACCACGTAGGGAATCCAACCGTACTTGCCGATCGTCTCCAGGTCCAAGCCGCGCGCCGACTTCAGGTACTCCGGAAACCAGAAGATGTAGAAGTACCAGACCGGATCCATGAATACCTTGGACAGGGTGAAAACCCAGACGAATTTCTTTCCAAGCAGCTGAGTTGTGGAAACCTTCTCGTCCTTCTCCGATTCGGAGGCGCCATGAGGTGTGTAGTAAACCGGCCACCAGACCAGAAGCCACACGAGCCCCGTTGCTCCGACCGCCGCGAAGGCCATAGGCCAGCCGAAATCGCGGATGATCCAGGTGACGAGCGGTATGGCGACAATCGCGCCGATAGTCGAGCCGCTGTTGAACATCCCGGAGGCGAGGGCCCGTTCCTTTTGCGGAAACCATTCAGCCACGACTTTCACACCTGCCGGCCAGTTGCCCGCTTCTCCCATCCCCAGTGAAAAACGCGCCAGCCCCAGGCTCCACGGCCCGGTGGCAAAGGCATGGACGACGGCCGAAGCCGACCACCAGAACATGCAAAGCGCATAGCCCAGGCGGGTGCCTAACCGGTCGATCAGCGGTCCCGACACTCCGTTCATGATCGTATAGGCGAGCATGAAGGCGAAAACGATACGGGAATACGTGACGTTCGACATTGAGAATTCTTCGCGGAGCACCGGAGCGGCGACCGACAGAACCAGCCGGTCGAGATAATTGATCAGGGTCGCCAGGAAAACCAGGGCGATCATAAACCAGCGCCAGGAAGAGGGTCTTGGTTCCATCATGCTAATTCCACCTGGATCAACTCGTGTACGTTGACTTCAGCAAGATGGACTTCCAGCCAATCTCCCTTGAGCGAGTAATCAGCGTCACGATCGGCTCGCAGAAGTCCGACTCTTTTCACTGTACGTCCGGCCGGAACACGAATCCGCGCCTTGACGTCCGCGAGCGGGAGGTATTTTTCTCGCTGTCGCAACTTTTTCCACTTGTTTCCCGTGTTCGCCAGTAGATGAAGCAGCAGACTGTTCCCCGAGACCGAGTAATGGGCCAGTAAGCCGGGGCGAGGCGCCACCTGATAGTGCCGGAACCGGCCGATCAGGGGATCAAGCAGAGAAGCCAGGTAGTCCCGAATGACCGCCATCCGGGTCTCCTCGTAGACCGCTTCCAGACTCGACCCAATGTAAATCGACCGGCCCCGGCCGAAGGTCTTCTGGACTACCGCGGGACCGAGGGTCCGCCGATGGCCCCGGTCGATGGTCAGGGCAATCACCGTGGCCGGATCCACCGCTTCAAACCGGACGACCTGCGGGTCTTGAGGGAATGCTTCAGACCACCCGGCAGGGAAAAGGTAAAGGTCCGGGATCTCTACTGGCTCCTCGGCTTGAAGGTGACACCCCAGAACGTCGGCCAGTCCGAAATCCGGGCGGCGCCGGCTGAATTCGTCAGCCGCCGACGTGAGATGTGTCGCGATGAGCGTGCCGCCCGAATCGACGAAGCGGCGGATGGCCTCGCACTGATCGCGGCTCAAACAGGGAGCATTGGGGATGTAAAGGAGCTTGTAGCGAGTCAGCAGCTCCGGAGTCAGACGGTAATCCAGGAAGGGCTCGCAGTCATAAGAGAGCTCCTTGAGCAGCTGGAAGGCGCCGTAGAAGGCGTTTTTGTAAGCCTCGGGGACGAAGACTTTCCCGTTGAACCAGTCAATCGTCTGCGAACCGACAAGCAATCCTGCAAACGGTTGCGAGCGCGCCTGGAACAGGAGCTCCGAGTGCCGGCCGGCAAAGTCGAAGACCGACTGCACATGACGCCCGGCCTGGTAGGCCGACGGGTCTTGCTTCATATAGAAGAAACGGCTCAGGCCCCAGTATTTCAAGCCCGCATGCCCGGCAAGCGCGGTGGCCCCGTCCAGCAGCAGCTCCTCGCTTTCGACCGGGTAACTGAACCAGCCGCGCACTCTTTCGTTCTTCATGTGCTCGCGGTTGTACTGGGTATGCGTGCCGACGTAAGTCCAGATCAGTTTCCCGGTCGAATGGCCGAGCCCCAGGTTGAAAAGCTTCTGCTCGGGTGTCTCCGCCGCCTCGAACATGAAGCCGTCGACCACGGGAATGGCCCGGCTACGCCACTCCCGGCTGCTCAGGAGCGACGTGTCATTGAAAAGGACCGGGATGTTGCGCTCCTTGCGGATCATCTCGCTGATCTCGGCCAGAAAGGCGATGACCACTTCGTCGCGAAGCCACAAGGTGTATTCAATCTCTTCTTCGCGATTCCTGAGGCCGTCTTCCGGAGGGAGCGCCTTGTTCCTGGCCTTTCGGTACGCTTCCCGGCAATGCTTGCAGTAACAGAAGCGCCGGGCATGACGCATCCCCATATAGGGGCCGTCGAAGTAAGCCGCGTCAATCTCGTAGCCGCCGACCACTTCCCTGACCAGCTGCCGGATCTCCTCTCGGAGCGGGCTGTTCAGGCAACCTTCGTAGTACGGGGTATAGCCGTAGTGCTCGGTGGTCATCGGCTTGCCGTTTTCGAACCGCTTGATCCACCCGTCGTAGAGTGGATTGCCGGCGCGGACTTCCATGAACGGATGATTCAGAGGGATATAGGCGATCACCGTGAGGCCCGCTTTGTGGCACAGATCGACGGTTTCCCGCATCGGGTCCTGCCCGGACCGGATCTCGGGATGGACGGGGTAATCCGTGCGGGTTGGAAAGTAGGCGAAATACGAGGCGGCCGGGTAGCGCAGGGTGTCGCCGTGAAGGGCTTTGACGACGGCCACGGCCTTCTCGGCCCTGTAATCAAACGATGGGTAGAACGGGGGATTGTAGGTTTCTGCAATCACCGCCCGGCAGGATCTGGCCCAGGACCACTCGTCCGGGTTGGTCCTGCCGGGGACGGTCGTGAGCTTCGGCTGCGCCTGGCTGAGAAGGGCTCCAGCCCCTACGGACCTGCAAAAGTCTCTGCGTGAAAATGTCGTCATAAAAGGACTCCCCGGCCCTTTGGCGAGGGTGTTGAAAAAGGGTGGAGGGTCATCGCTTCCCCAGCTCGACTCAGTCAGCCTTCCGGCACGATTCGCGCTCGACCAGCTGCACACCCAGGACCCGATGCTCCGGTCCGGAGTCGGGACGGGCGATCTGCCGGAGCAGGATTTGAACGGCCGCCTCTCCCATCTCGTACTTGGGCTGATGGATCGTGGTGAGCGGAGGCTGCAGAATCGCGGCCAGCTCCAGGTTGTCAAAGCCGACAAGGGAAATGTCTGCCGGTATCTTTTTCCCTTGCTCGAGAAGGGCGCGGATGACGCCGAAGGCCATGGCGTCGTTCGCGGTCGAAATACCCGTCACGCCGGGCTGCGAAGCCAGAAGCTTACGGGTCATCTGGTATCCTCCCAGCTGGTTCTGGTCTCCATGCAGAACCACGGCGTGAACCTCGTCGCCGGCCTGGTGAACCGCCTTGAGGAACCCCCGGGCGCGCTCGGTCAGGTTGCCGTGGTGGCGCGGACCGCTCAGATGGGCCAGGTTCCGATGTCCCAGGCCGATCAGATACTGGCCGGCCAGAAACCCGCCCTCGAAATTGTCTCCGGAAACCGTGGAGATGCTCTGCACGTTAGCGGAGCGATTGAGCAGCACGATGGGGATGCCGTAATCGAGCAGCTCGTCGACTTCCGCTTCCGAGAGGCCGGACACCGAGTTGATGATCAACCCGTCGACGCGCTTGGCGACCAGCGAGCGGAGGTAGCGCATCTGTCGTTCCCGGTCGAGATCGGCGTTGCCCAGGATCAGGTCGTAGCCGGCGGCGAACGCCGCGTCTTCGGCGCCTCGCGCGACCTCGGCGAAAAAGGGGTTGCGAATATCGCTGATCAGAAGGGCCAGGCTCTGTGACCGGCCGGTGGCCAGCCCGCGGGCCACACGGTTGGGGACATAGTTGAGCCGGCGGGCGACTTCGAGCACCTTCTGGCGCGTCTCGTCATTAACTCCGTAAGAGCCGCTCAGCGAGCGGGATACGGTGCTGACGTTCACTCCACATTCGCGCGCAATGTCATGAATGGTGACTTTCATAGGAGCAATCGGTTGCAATTATCCGCAGTGCGCGCCAAGCCTGTCAAGGGAATTCCGCCGGACCGGCATCTGTCCGGGCTCATCCCCGGTCGGCCGGCGTTTCATCGAGGCCCTGCCCGGGTGTCCGCTTCCCCGGCGCCGCCCTCGACTATTAAAAAAACGTTGACAACCGGTTGCGAAAAACAATAGTATTGCAAACGCTTGCAATCAGGAGGTGAACATCCATGCGACTGCGATCTGTAGTTCTGGCTCTTGCCTTGGCGGTGCTCCTGGCTCAGAACGGACCCGCGCTTTTGGCCCAGGAATCCCGGGCGAGCATCCTCGGCCGCATCAGCGATTCGACCGGCGGGGTGATCCCGGGTGCGGAAATCAAGGCGACCAATCTCATGACCGGAACCTCTGCCGAGGCGCTTACGAATGATGAGGGAAACTACCAAATCCTCTACCTGGTTCCCGGCAAATACCGAGTGTTGGTCACGATGAGTGGGTTCAAGCAGCATATCCGGGAGGACATCGAGTTGCGGGTGGCTGACGCCCTCCGGGTCGACGCCGTCCTGGAAGTGGGTGAAGTCTCGGAAACAATCGTGGTCAGCGGGCAGACGGCGGTGCTCGAGTCCACGTCGGCTTCACTCGGCCAGGTGCTCGATGCGCGCCGGATGCAGGAGCTGCCGATCCGTGATGGTTCGCCCGTCGAGCTGGTGGGTCTGGCCGCCGGTGTGGTGAACACCACGGATCTGCGGCTGCGTAAACCCGCCTTTAACAACGGTCTTTCGCAGATCGCCACGGACGGCGCGGCGCAGTATGCCAACGAGTTTGCGATCGATGGCGTGCCGAACACCGCCAACAACCGCGTGGCCTACAGCCCTCCCGCTTCCGCAGTCGGCGAGTTTCGTGTTCAGACCAGCACTTATGACGCCGGTCTCGGTCACACGATTGGTGCGGTCGTCAACATGATCAGCTCGAGCGGAACCAATGACTTCCACGGCGAGGGTCATGAATGGATTCGAAACTCGGCGCTCGACGCGAACAGCTTTTTTGACAATGCCGCCGGCAACAAAAAGAAGGTATACCAGGACAACCGCTTCGGGTTTTCAATGGGCGGGCCGGTCCTGATCCCTGGGCTGTATAACGGCAAGAACCGGACCTTCTGGTTTTTCACGTTTGAAGCGAACCCGTTTGAAGTTCCCCGGTCGCAGGTTCTGACGATTCCGACCGCCAGGCAGCTGGCAGGCGACTTTTCGGACCTCCTGACGCTCGGCTCGAATTACCAGATCTACGACCCGGCCACGACCCGGCCGGCTGCCGAAAGCGGCCGGTTCCAGCGCGACCCGCTCGCCGGCAACCTCATCCCCCCGGACCGGATCAGTCCGGTGGCCAAGAAGATCATGGCTTACTGGCCGCAGCCGAACCTGCCGGGGACAAGCGACGGGGGCAGCAACTACCAGGTGCCGGACCTCGTCGACATTGAGACTTACCGGATTTACTCGGGGAGGGTCGATCACAATATCTCCGACCGCCATCGCCTCTATTTCCGCTTCAGCTTCGACTATTGGGAGGAGGAGAAGCGGCACTGGTACCACAACATCGCGAACGGCATCTTTCTCAACCGCAACAACCGGCTCGGGACCATCGACGATGTCTACGTCTTTTCTCCCAGCCTGGTGTTGAACGTCCGTTACGGTTATACCCGCCAGCTGTTTCCCCAACGGCGGCGCAGCAGCGGTCTGGATCTGAAATCGCTCGGGTTCTCCGACTCGCTCGTCAGCCTGGTACCACCCGGAAAGGGCGTTTTCCCGCGCATCACGTTTGCCACTTATTCGGGCGGTTTCGGCGAGTACGAGGGGACGGGTGACGGCCACTTCAACACGGACATCCACTCGATCGGGGGCGCCGTCTCCTGGCTGAAAGGGAATCACAGCTTGCGGTTCGGCTCCGAAGGCCGCGCTTACCGTGAGAACTCCGGAAACTTTCCGACCGACTACGCTCCGCAGTTCAGTTTCGGAACGACCTGGACCAACGGTCCCAAGGACAATTCGCCGGCCGCCAAGAGAGGGCAGGACCTGGCTGCCTTCCTGATGGGCTATCTCACGCCGAACGCCTCGACGTTCATGTCCGTAAGCTCGACCTATGCCGAGCAGAGCACCTGGATGTCTCTTTTCGTCCACGATGACTGGAAAATAAGCCGGAGACTGACGCTCAATCTGGGCCTGCGCTATGAGCTCGACAATTCGACCACCGAGCGCTTTGACCGCATGACCAGCGGTTTCGACTTCAACACGGCGCTGCCGATCGAGGCCGAGGTGCGCGCCGCATACGCGACCAAACCGATTGCCGAGATTCCGGCCGATCAGTTCCGGGTGCGCGGCGGACTGCTCTTTGCGGGAGTCAACGGACGAGGCCGGGGGCTCTGGGAGCGCGACAACCGCAACATCATGCCCCGCATCGGGCTGGCTTACCAACTCGACAGCCGCACGGTCCTGCGAGCCGGGTACGGGATCTTCTTTGACACGCTGGGTGTCAACCGGGTGGATGCCAATCAGAACGGGTACTCACGGCGGACCCTGATCGTGCCTTCGCTCGACAACGGCCAGACGTTTGTGGCCACTTTTGCCAACCCGCTGCCCAACGGTCTGCTGCAGCCCTTTGGCAATTCGCTGGGTCTCATGACCGACGTCGGGGACGCCGTCAATTTCGGCTACGCCAATCCTCGCAATCCCTATGCCAGCCGCTGGTCGCTCGGCATCCAGCGCGAGCTGCCGGGGCACGTGGTGGTTGAAGCGTCGTATGTCGGCAACCGGGGTGTGGCCCTGCCCGTTACCCGGAACTTCAACGCTGTGCCTGGAAGCTACCTTTCCACAAAGCCCACCCGCGACAACGAAACCAACAGCTTCCTCACTTCGGCCGTGTCGAATCCGTTTTACCCGCTCCTGCCGGGCACTACCCTGGCCGGCAAAACGGTCCAGCGCCAGCAGCTGCTGCGGCCGTATCCGCAGTTTGGCGCTATTAACGCCGTCACGACCGCGGGCGCGTCCTGGTTTCATTCGCTCCAGACCCGCCTGGAGAGGCGGATGGCCAACGGCTTCACGGTCTCCGGAGCGTACACTTTCGGCAAGTCGATGGAAGCCACCTCCTACCTGAACGACAGCGACTGGTTCCTGGAACACGTCATCTCTGCCAATGATCGCACCCATGTCTTAAGCGCCAGCGGGATCTACGAGCTGCCCTTCGGACGCGGAAGGCTCCTCGGCAGCCAATGGCATCCGGTGTTGAATCATGCCTTCGGCGGGTGGCAGATCTCGGCGATCTGCCGCAGCCAGAGCGGCGCTCCGCTTCAGTTCGGTAACTTCATTCTGAAGACCTCCCTCGACGACGTGGTGCTCCCCAAGGATCAACGGACCGTCGGCCGGTGGTTCAATACCGATGCCTTCGAGAAGGACCCGAACAAACAGCTTGTATCGAATCGGCGGGTCTTGTCGACGCGCTTCGCGGGGATTCGGGCGCCCGGTTACATCCTGTGGGACGTATCCGCGCTGAAGAACATCGCGATCACCGAGGAGGTCACGCTGCAGCTGCGCATCGAGGCGTATAACGCCTTCAACCGGGCCAACTTCCAGGCTCCGGCGACGGGGACGGCGACGAGCTCGACCTTTGGCGCCATCACCGCGCAGAACGGACTTGCCCGGCAGTTCCAACTGGCGGCGAGAGTGATGTTCTGAGGCTCTCCTTTGATTCCCGGGGGTGTCGCAAAAAAGCTCCACCCCCGGCTACGTCCCTTCCACGCCTCCAGCGCTCACCGGAGCCGCGCCAGCAGATCAAAGGCGCGATCGTAATACTGGGTCAAATCGGCTTTGCGATGAGCGTCCGCGGTGACAATGATCGGGATCTTGCGCTGGATCGCTCCCCGAAGAACCGCCTCTGACGGGTAACACTCCTGACACGGTTTTCCCCAGCCTGACGTATTCAGTTCGAGTGTCATTTGTGCGGCCGCGATCGAGTCGAGGGCGGCCGCGATTTCCCGACTGAGATCTTGTGTCGACTTGAAGGCGAACTTTTTCACGATGTCCAAATGGCCGGCCACATGAAACGCCCGGGTTTCGGCCATAGACTTGATCAGCTGCCAGTAGCGGCGATGGATCTCGTCCACTTCCGGCTGCGTTAACGCCTCCCACTGGCCGCTTGATTCGTCCACCGGGAAGCCTTCGACGAAGTGGACTGAGCCGATCAGATAGTCAAAGGTATAGGGAGCGAGGAGGTCCCGGACGATCTCCGCCTGCCCGGGGAAAAAATCCACCTCCAAGGCGAGTCGCACCGGAATCGGACAGCTTTCCCGGACCTCCCTGACCTCCTCCACGTACCGGCTCAGCGATTCAGGCCGTATCGACCAGATGACCGGACCAGGGAGGGGCGGGGCCAGAACGAGATGGTCGCTGAAGCCGATTTCCGCGAGGTTGTGCCAGCGAGTGGCCGCGGCCAGGGCTTGGATGGAGTCCACCCCGTCGCTCCAACTGCTGTGGACATGATAAGAAGTCAGGGTTGTGCACTCTGGGCTGTTCCGGATCACACACTCTACTATACTGAAAGCCAGTCAAGCGGAGATAGCAGGATGGAACGCGCAAGACCGGTGGCACTTATTACAGGCGCTTCGAGCGGAATTGGGGCCGCTTTTGCCCGGGAGTTGGCGGCCCGAGGCTACGATCTGATCCTCGTGGCGCGCCGACGCGAGCGACTCGAGGAGTTGGCCCGCGAGCTGGTGACGGAGCGGAGAATTGGCGTCCAGACGGTCGTGGCCGACCTGACTCGCGATTCGGACGTCAAGTCGGTCGCCGAGCGGCTGTGTGCCGAGGACCGGCTGGAAATGCTGGTTAATAACGCCGGCTTTGGCACCACCGGTTTCTTCTTCGAAGCCGATTCCCAGGGCCAGGAAAACATGCACCGCCTGCATGTCCTCGCGCCCGTGGTCCTGACCCGCGCAGCACTTGGGCCGATGGTCAGGCGCAATCGCGGGGCGATCGTTAACGTCTCGTCCGTGGCTGCTTTCATTCCAAGCGGCGCGAACGTGAGCTACAACTCGACCAAGGCCTGGATGAATGTCTTCACCGAAAGCATTGATCTCGAGTTGCGGGCCATCAACTCCCGGGTGCGGGTCCAGGCGCTTTGTCCGGGGTTTACCGAGACCGAGTTTCACGAAAAGCTCGGCATCGATCGCAGCCGGATCTTCCCGAAGAGCGGGTTCTGGATGCCGGCCGCCAAGGTCGTCCGCGATTCGCTCGCCGGGTTGGAGAAGAACGACTGGCTGGTCGTTCCCGGGTGGCGCTATAAGCTGCTGGTCTTCGGGTTGCGTCACATGCCCCGCTTTGTCCGAGAGCAGGCCGCCCTGGTCTACTCCCGCAAAGCCCGCGGCTACGCCGCCAGACCGAAAGGCTGACAAGGTGACAGGGTGACAAGGTGACAAGGTGACAAGGTGACATCTGCTTATCCGGTTGTTTCAGCACGCCACACAATATGTTGTGGCTGAAGATCGCGTCCTGGAGGTCCGTTAGGACCCTTGTTTGTGTGCCGGCAGATGCCGACCGAAGGCGGATCAGCTGGCGGCGGGCTTAACTTCCAGATCGTCGAGATTGTTCAAGGCGGCGGGATCGGGTGAGCTTGCCGCAATCGCGGGCGCGTCCCCGGCGGGCAGATCCTGCACTTTGCGGAGATGTCTTTCGAGCACCCGGGAACGGGTGGCCGCCTGCTCCACCGTGCTGCTGGCTTCCTGGAGCTTTTTCTGCACTTTATCGAGCACGCCTCCGAATTTGGCGAATTCGGTCTTGACGGCCCCCAGCACGGCCCACACTTCGCTCGAGCGCTTCTCGATCGCCAGTGTGCGAAAGCCCATCTGCAGGCTGTTCAGGATGGCGCCCAGCGTAGTCGGGCCCATGATTGACACCCGGCATTCCCGCTGGAGGCTCTCGAAAAGTCCCGGACGCCGCAGGACTTCGGCAAACAGGCCCTCGGTGGGGAGAAACATGACCGCAAAATCGGTCGTATGAGGCGGATTAATGTACTTGTCCTGGATCTTTCGCGCTTCGGCCCGGATGCGCACTTCGAGCGCGCGAGCCGCCTCCTCGACCTCGGCGATACTTCCGCTTTCCTGCGCTTCGAGGAGTCTCTGGTAGTCCTCCTGGGGAAACTTGGCGTCGATGGGAAGCCACACCTGTCCGCGTTCGGGGTCACGGCCGGGCAGGCGTATCGCAAAATCGACGCGCTCGCTGCTCGTCGGTGACGGCGGGACATTGGCGGCGTACTGCTCGGGCGTCAGCATCTGATCCAGAAGGTTGGCCAGCTGCACCTCTCCCCAGCCTCCGCGAGTCTTGATGTTCGTCAAAACCCGCTTCAAGTCTCCCACGCCCGACGCCAGAGTCTGCATTTCACCAAGCCCTTTGTGCACCAGCTCCAGGCGGTCGCTCACCAGCCGGAACGATTCACCGAGTCTCTGCTCCAGCGTGGCATGGAGTTTTTCGTCGACGGTCGCGCGCATCTGTTCGAGCTTCTGTGAATTGTCCTGCCGCAGCTTCTCGAGCCCGGCTTCCATGGTCTGTCGCATGTCGGCCAGCCGCCGCTCGTTGGATTCGGTGAGGTACGCCAGGTTGGCGGCGAACAGATCGAGCTGACTCTTTTGGGCATTGGCCGAATCGGCCATGCGCGACGAGACGGTCTGGCCGAACTCGCTGAACCGGGCGGCCATTTCCTCCCGAGCCTGGCGGGCCGCCACGGCCGCCTGTTCCCGGCTTCGAGCGAATTCCTCACGGACCAGACGCTCAGTGCGCTCCTGGCTCTTTTCGATCCCGTCTTGAGTACCCCGGCGCGAGGCTACCGCAACGACGAGATTCACGAGCATCAGCACCACTAATACGATGAGCAGGGCTTCCACCATTGGATTTGCCGGCCAGTATAGGCCGACGAGGTGACAAGGTGAATCGCTCCTCGGCAGGTCGAAACCGTCTTACCCTGCTTTTCCTTCATCCTTCATCCTTCGTCCTTTCCGGCTCCTGGGTCGAAACCGTTAATTATATATGTTGCAATCATTATTCTTTTCTGGAATAAGTGTGCTGCCCTGAAGTCGGACCGAAAATTACCAAAAAGGGAGAGCACTTCTCTATGAGTGAGACGAACCACACCGAGTTGAACCCGTTTGAAATGGCGCTCAGGAATTTCGAGATGGCCGCCGATTTGCTCGGCCTCGACCCCGAAATTCGCAACCAGATCCGTCTGCCCGAACGCGAACTGACTGTTCATTTCCCGGTCAAGATGCGGGACGGGAAATTCAAGGTGTTTACCGGATACCGAGTGCAGCACTCGACTGCGCGCGGACCGGCCAAAGGGGGTATCCGCTACCACCCGGATGTTACCTTGGATGAAGTGAAGGCGCTGGCCAGCTGGATGACTTACAAGTGCGCGACGGTCAACATTCCGTATGGGGGCGCAAAAGGGGGAGTGATCTGCAATCCCAAGGAGTTAAACGAGTTCGAGCTGGAGCACCTGACGCGCCGTTACACCTCGGAGATCGCCTGCATTATCGGCCCGACCAAGGACATTCCCGCTCCCGACGTCTACACCACGCCGCAGACCATGGCCTGGATCATGGACACGTACACCATGGCCAGGGGTGAATACTGTCCGGGTGTTGTTACCGGCAAGCCGCTTTCGATCGGCGGGTCCCGAGGGCGGAACGAGGCCACGGCCCGGGGTTGCGTCTATGTCATTGCCGAGGCGGCCAAGCAGTTGCAGATGGATCTGAGAGGCGCACGGGTCGCCGTCCAGGGCTTTGGAAACGCCGGCGCCATCGCGGCGCGGTTGATCCACGACGAATGCGACGCCAAGATCATTGCGGTCAGCGACTCCCGCGGAGCGGTTTACAGCGAGAACGGTTTTGATCCGCACCGCGCCATCGAGCACAAACAGCGGACCGGCTCGGTTGTCGGTCTGGCCGGCACCGACACGATTCCCGGTGACTCGATTCTCACCCTCGACTGCGAGATTCTGATCCCTGCGGCTCTGGAGAACGTGATTACTCCGTGTGTCGCGAACGAAGTCAAAGCCAAGATCGTGGCGGAGGCGGCCAACGGCCCCACGGTCCCCGACGCCGACACGGTGCTCGAGCAAAAGGGCATCATTGTTCTGCCGGACATCCTGGCGAACGCGGGCGGCGTGACCGTGTCTTACTTCGAGTGGGTGCAGAATAACTCCGGCCTGTACTGGAGTGAGGAAGAAGTCAACGCCCGCCTGAAGCAGATCATTGTAAGCGCCTTCGAGGAGGTGTTCCTGACTTCCAAGAAGTACAAGGTGAGCTTGCGTCGCGCCGCCTGGGCACGCGCCCTGGACCGGGTGGCCGAAGCCTACCGCGTCCGCGGGATTTACCCGTAAGGGCGCGAGAGATCGTGGACGAAGTGGATCGCATCGACCTCCCGAACGACGTATGATGTCCCTGTCGGCGGACGGCTCCACTTCGTCCGCATCCGTCTGGCCCCGGAGGTATGGCCGGGCAGGAGAGGCAGTCACGATGAGGAGTTTGAGCATCGGCACCGGGATCAGCTCGCTGGACGGCATTCTCCAGCGCTTGCGGCTGGGGGACAACGTGGTCTGGCAGGTGGATAACCTCGAGGACTATCAGGTTTTCGCCCGGGCCTTTGCCGAGACCGCGCTCCAGCAGAATCGGCGCGTCATCTACATTCGTTTTGCGGCCCACGACCCGGTCATTCCCGACGGCTGGGCAATTCAAGTCCGGGAACTGAACCCCCGTTCCGGCTTCGATGTCTTCTGCGCCGACCTTCACGAGATCATCGAACGCGAAGGCCGGGAAGCCTTTTACGTCTTCGACAACCTGTCGGCCCTGGTCTCCGACTGGGGCACCGACGAGCTGCTCGCAAATTTCTTTCAGATCACGTGTCCGTGTCTGTTCGAGTTGAACACAGTCGCTTACTTTGCCTTGACGCGGACCCGGCACTCCAACCGGGCCATTGCCCGGATCCGTGATACCACCCAGGTGCTGATTGACCTTTACCGGGTCAAGGGCCAGATGTACGTCCAGCCGCTGAAAGTCTGGGACCGTTACTCTTCGGAGATGTTCCGGCCTCATCGGGTGACTGATCAGCGTTGGGTGCCGGTCGTCGCCAGCGACGATGCGGCGGAGGTCTCCTTGACGGCGTACGCGACGGCGCTGGCGCCGGCGCGGCGCTCGATTGCGCCTTGGGACAGCGTTTACACCCGTCTGAGGCGTCATCAGGAGTCAGGAAAGGACCTGTCGGAGCAGTCTCCGGAAATTAAGGCCCTGAAGGACGAGCTGGTTCGCATGCTGTTCGGCACCGACCCGCACTTCCTCGAGTTGGCCAACGCCCATTTTGATGTCAACGATCTGTTGGACATCCGGGACCGGGTGATTGGATCGGGCCGAATCGGGGGCAAGGCAGCGGGGCTGCTGCTGGCGAGGAAAATCCTGCAGCAGCCGGGATGCGATTTTTCCGAGACGTTTGAAGATCTGGACTCGTTTTTTATCGGTTCCGACGTGTTTTTCACCTTCCTGGTGAACAACGACCTTTTCCGCCTCCGGCTGCAGGTGGCCCGGGGGCCGGAGCCGTCGGGCCAAGAGTTTGAGGAAATCGAGCAGCGGTTCCTCGAGGGCCGGTTTCCCGAGGAGATGATCGAACAGTTCGAACGCCTCCTTGACTATTTCGGGCAGTCCCCGATCATCGTCCGTTCGAGCAGCTTCCTTGAAGACAGCTTCGGAAACTCCTTTGCGGGAAAGTACCGCAGCGAGTTCTGCGCCAACCAGGGAGGGCCGGAGCAGCGCCTTGAAGGCTTCCTCCGCGCGGTCAAACTCGTCTATGCCAGCGCTCTCAACCCGGATGCGCTCGCCTACCGGCGCAAGCGCGGCCTTGAGGAATCCGACGAACAGATGGGCATCTTGGTGCAGCGGGTATCAGGCACGCTCTACAGACGGTATTTCTTCCCGATGCTGGCGGGTGTGGCCTTTTCGCGGAATTTTCACGCCTGGAGCAGCCGGATCGACCCGCAAAAGGGCGCCCTTCGGCTTGTTTTCGGGCTTGGGACGCGGGCGGTCAACCGGGTGGGTGATGACTACCCGCGCATGATTGCGGTGAGCAGTCCGGATCTGCGGCCGGAGCTGGGTTTGAAAGTCGTCAAATACTCGCAGCACAATATCGATCTGCTTGATCTTGATGCGAACGACTTCGTGACTCTGCCTGTTTCGAAAGTCCTCCAGGGGGGAAATTATCCGAACCTTCACCTGCTGGTCTCGAGGCTGAAAGACGGCTACCTCATGCACCCGTACGGAACCGATTGCGCAGGTGACGGGACAGATCTCGTCCTGACATTCCATCAACTGATCACGCAAACAGACTTCGTCAACCTGTTGGGTCGAATGCTGACCTGCCTCGAGCGGGCCTACGGCCATCCGGTCGACACCGAGTTTACGGCCTTTGTAGAGGGAAACGGCCGGATCCGAGTCAACCTGCTGCAATGTCGCCCTCTGCAGGTACCGGGAATCTCCAAGCCGGTCGGCTTTCCGGCCGACCTCCGGCGGGAGCGCGTGCTTTTCCGGGCCAACCGTATGATTAATGGTGGGCTCGTCAGTCCGATCTCGCACATCATTTATATCGACCCGAAGAAGTATTCGAGCTTGCGGGACATGACGGTGAAGAAGGCGCTCGGTCCGCTGGTTGGGCGTATCCTCAAGCACCCGGAGTTGGCTGCCGGCCAGGTCCTGACCATGGGTCCCGGCCGCTGGGGAAGCAGCAGCATCGAACTGGGTGTCAATGTCTCCTACGCCGACATCAACACGACCCGGGTGCTGGTGGAGATGGCTCGGGAGGAGGGCGGCCATGTTCCCGAGGTGTCTTACGGCACCCACTTCTTTCAGGACCTGGTCGAGGACTGCATCGTCTATCTGCCGGTCTATCCGGATGATTCCCAGGCGGAGTTCAATTCGGGTTTCTTTGCTTCCGCATCCAATTCTTTGGCCGACCTGCTCCCCTCGGCCGCTCCCTGGGCGGAGTGGCTCCAGCTGATTGACGTGGCACAGAACACAGGCGGGCTGCAGGCGCACGTCGTCGCCGATCCCCATAATCAGAGAGCCGTGTGTTACCTGCTCTGAAAGCAAATCGTCGTTCCTATTGTGAGTTGCAGGTCATGCGTCATCGAGTAGACGGTGTCGGCCCCGCCGGCCCAATGGCATTCACATAAGGGAGGGGGCTTGCTTTTTCGGAGTTCATCATCTCCCTTGGA
>JBHGBF010000066.1:0-22267 GCA_041946865.1 Acidobacteriota bacterium
CGCAAGGGGCATGATGAACTCCAAAAGCGCCTGCCGCTTCGCTCGCAGAAAACTGAGCGTTTACGGTGCCAACGAGACAGTGACCAGCAGGCGGCTGCGCCCCTCCGACACTGCCCTGCAATATCAACGACGAGGCGGCGTTCGGTATCGAAAAGGGGCACGCCTGGACGAAGTGGACCAAGGGCTGTGCGAGGTCATTGATCCATACCGAACGCTTTTGGGAACGCAAGAGAGTCAGCCTCACCGATCGTGACCGCAGTCACGCGGAACGCTTCCCGAATGAGACTACCCTTTCGGCCTTGTTTGGACTCAATCCAATCGCCCCGCTTGTGGCCAGACGATGTCGGTTCATTCGGACAGCCGCGAGCCGTGTTTTTCGGGGGAGATATTGATGAGGCATTTTTTCTCAGCTTTCACAGCAGCAATCACCCTTGGCTGGGTGGTGCTTCTTGTCAGCTCTTTTACGTTTGCGTCTTCGGTGTCGATTGGCTGGACGGCCAGCCCTGATTCGACCATCATCGGGTACAATGTCTATCGCGATGATCTTTCAGGGGCCGGGTATGTCCGGATTACCGGAATCCCTGTTTCTGGGCTTTCCTACACCGATTCAAGAGTTCAACAGGGAAAGAGCTACGTCTACGCCGTCACGTCCGTCCGAGCCGACGGCGTCGAGAGCGTGAATTCAAACAGCGTTCAAGCGACAGTCCCGTGCATCTGCACGATTTCACCGACCAGCAGAAGCCACGGAGCAGGCGCTGAAAGCGGCACTGTCAGTGTGACATCAGCCTCGACATGTCGTTGGCAAGTCTCGGCTAGCGCTTCCTGGATCACTTTGTCGACAACGAGCGGAGTTGGAAGCGGAACCGTTTCGTATTCAGTTTTGGCTAACACCACATCTTCGACCCGCATGGGCTCCATCCTCATCGGCGACAAGAGCTTCAGCGTCACCCAAGCGGCCACGGCCGTGCGAAGCGTCACCTTTTTGCCCCAGCATGATGCCCGGGTCAACTCGGCAAATCCCACCACAAATTATGGGAACCAGAGCGTACTTTCGGTCAAGCAGGCGACGTGGAACAGCTACCTGAAGTTCTCAGTGACTGGGCTGGCCGGAACGGTAACCAGGGCCCGGATCAGGCTTTACGTGACCGACCCTGGAACCAGTCCGGGAACTGCCTACCGAGTGTCGAACTATTATCGAAATACCACGGCGGCATGGACCGCGCGTGGGTTGAACTGGAACAATGCCCCGAGTATGAGCGGAACGGGTTTCGCTGCGATTGGAAAGGCGACGACCGGTACCTGGGTGGAATTCGATGTTACGCCTGTGATTTCAGGCAACGGAACCGTGAGTTTCGGCATCAAAACGAGCAGTGCAGACAGAGTCGACTTTAGCTCGAGCGAAGCGTCTCAGAATAGTGCCCTGCTCATAATCGACACTCCTTAGCGACCCAGCCGCGCGAGGATTTGCGATGAGCGGACACTTGAGTCCGCTCATCGGTTCGCGTTCTTAGCTTTGGGCTCCATGAGCACGATCCAACCGTTTTTGCGCTGAATCATACGGCGGCCTTCAAGCTCGCTCAGCAATCGTGTGGTCCACTGCCGAGAGCAAGCGATTTCATCGGCCAGGTCCTGGACGGTAAAAGGGATCCGCAACCTGATCCCATCGGCCGTCCGCTGCCCGCATGCTTTGGCCAGTTGCTGGAGCACATTCAAGAGGCGGTCCGCAGACGCCTGCCTGCCGGCAAAGGCGTAGAGCTCATCGCCAAATCTCCGGGTTTGCTCACCCACTGCTCTCAGTAGATTCAGTGCCAAGAGGGGGTTTTGCTCTAGAAGGTCGGAAAAATCAGACGCGGGAACGAATTCCAGCTCGGATTCTTCCAGTGTCTCCGCAGTTCTTTGGAAAGGAGTACACGTCACCAGCGGTACGAGACCCAGAATGGTTCCGGGGCTGGCGATCCCAAACACTCTCCTCCGCCCGGTGTCCGTCAACCGGTACAGCTTCAACCAGCCAGCCCTGACAATGTAGACACCATCCGCAGCCTGCCCTTGTCGAAAAACGGTGTAACCTCTGCTGTAGCACCTGACTTCTACAGCCGACTGGATTTGGTGCAACAACTTGAGAGGAATAGAAAAGAACAAGCATTCCTTCTTCGCCTGGCAGTTCCCACAGCGGCGCGGCAGGGACGAGTCCCCTCTTCGATCTTCATTCATAACCGGGACCGGGAGTGAGGCAATAGCGACTTACCCGAAGTATGCTTGGGTGCTTCCTAACAGGCAAGAGAAGCGGAAACCTTCGCGTTGATGCGAGATTGCGTGATTCCATTTCAAGTTTAATGTCAACACCACTTAGCTAAATTCTCACAATGTCCACTAGTTGACAATGATCTGTCACCCCCAGTTGACACTCCTGTGGCATGCCTGTTTCACCCTCTTATCACTTCGTTGTCGTTTCCTACACAGCCTCGAACTCCGGATGCTAAATCTGGAGTATTCGCTCCCGTCTGGTTCATCTGCCGGACCTCACCAAACCTGGCTCTGGCTCTAAGTCATTGAATTCTCTGAAGGCTTGGGAGTGAGAGGGGCGAAGCGCGCCGCAGTTCGGCAATTCGGTCAGTTGTTGTCTGCTTTGCCGCCTCTGTGGCTTTTTGGCTTGAGGTGAGTGATGGCCGATTTGGCGAAACAGTCGAATGCGAGACAAGCGATGCAAGAAAGAGGACCGGGCCCGGCTTTCTACGGAGGAACCCCGCCGTCCCGGGACCACTCGACCTTGCGCTTCTACTGGGACGCGATCGTAAAGTATCGCCGTCTGGCCTTTTTGACCTGCTTTCTTGTGTTGGCCCTGGTGCTGATTGACACCTTCACGGCAACGCCGTTGTACATGGCAACGGCAACGGTTGAGATCGACGCGGAGCCGGCAAAGGTGCTTCCCTATCAGGAAATCTACCAGGTGACCCTCGATCCTCGCTCCATGGAAAGCGATCTGCGGACCCAGTACTCAATCCTCCAGACCCGTGAGATGGCACGCGGCGTCATTAAGCGACTTAATCTGACCAGCGCCCGGCTGCAGAAGTTGCGGGAGAAATCCGGTGTGATTTCTGACACTGTGCGTCGAACCATCCGCGCTGTCGGAAATCTGATCGACCGCTCAACAGAGGGGCCGCCCGCCAACGATCAGAGCGACCCGACAAAAGATCCGGCAGATCGACTCTTATCTGATCTTGACATCGAACCCGTGGTCGAAAGCCGTTTGATGCAAATCAATTATTCCTCCCCGAGTCCGAAATTTGCAGCACTGGTAGCCAATGCTTGGGCAGACGAGTACATCGAGCAAAACTTTCAGGGCAAGCTCAAGACAACCGAGATGGCGACCAAGTTCCTAGCCGATCAGCTCAAGGAATTGCGAGTCAAAGTCGAACAGTCCGAACGTGATTTGAATGATTATGCGCGAGCCAAGGGCATCTTCACGACCGAGGGCAGCCAGAACGAGGTGAGTCAAAAGCTGACAGAGCTGAATACCGAGATCACCAAAGCCCAAGCCAGCCTCATTGCCGAGGAGGCGCACTTCAAAGAGGCAAAGGCTGCCGGCCCGAATCGCGTGCCGACCAACCTGCAGAGCTCGGTGACCGAAGAGATTCAGAGACGTTTAGCGGCTCTGCGCGAGGATTACGCGCGCTTAAGCTCGAAATTTGGCCCTGAATGGCCTGATGTCGTGCAAACCCAACAGCAGATCGCGCAGATGGAAGAGGAGCTGAGACACGAGCGCCAGCGTGCTCTGGAAGAGGCTGAAGGCCGATATCGCACCAGCCTGCAGCAATACAACCAGTTGTCCGGGTTGCTGAACCGTCAGCGGCAGCTCGCCTATCAGCTCAACTCTGATCTGGTTCAGTTCAATACACTAAAGCGGGATGCGGACACGAACCGGGAGTTATATGAAGGTCTGTTGGCGCGGATGAAGCAGGCCGGAGTGGAGGCGGGTTTTAGATCCAACAATATCCGGGTTGTGGACCGCGCAACTCAACCCGAGGATACGTGGTGGCCGCGGAAGACGCTAAACCTGGCCCTTGCCCTTTTCGGCGGTCTGACCCTCGGGTTGGGTTTGGCGGTAACTCTGCACCTCCTCGACACTCGGGTTCACACTCCAGAAGACGTCATAGCTCTGGATCTGCCCTCACTGGGAATCGTGCCCAAATCGAAAGAACTGAAGGACGGCACCAGGCAGGTCGGCCTTGCCTTACCTGGTCAACTGCAGTTGGAAGGCCAGCCAACCTCGGCTCAAGACCCGGCCGATTCGGCTCTCACACGGTCGGCGGCACTCGATTCGCCGATCTGGGAGGCTTACCGGCGACTTAGAACCTGCCTGCTTCTCTCCAACGCCGATCAGCCGCCAGCTCAGGTTTTGGTAACTTCGGCCATACCGGGCGAAGGGAAAACTACAACGGCCGCCTACACGGGAGTGGTATTTGCCGAAACGGGCGCCCCCACTCTGCTGATTGACTTGGATTTGCGCCGAGGAGGACTGAGCAAGCTGTTCGAGCTGAAGAACGACTTGGGAATGAGCGTGTATCTCTCAGGGCATACCGATCTGGAACGGGAAATTCGGCCGACTGGAGTGCCGAACTTGTCGATCCTGCCCGCCGGTCTCCGGCCTCCGAACCCGGCAGCACTGCTCAGCTCCAAACGACTTCCGATTGCTCTCGAACGTTTGTCGAAACAGTTTCGCTTTATCGTCATCGACACGGGGCCTCTCCTGTGCTACACGGACGCGCTTATCCTCAGTACCGTGGTCGACGGCGTCGTCCTGGTCGCAAGAGCCGACCAGACAGCCATCAACAGTTTGAAGCTGGTTGCGCAACAACTGACCGGCGTGGGTGCGAACATCTTCGGAGTCGTGGTCAACGGGCTGGACGTCAACGAGTACGGCTATGGTGCTTATGGGGCCTACTATCCCTATCAGGACCAGTGGACACCGCCTTCTCGGACCCGCTTCTTTAGCAGTTGGCCCGAGGCGGCTCGTGTGGTCTGGTCGACCTCGGGGCGATTGGTCAATACCGCCCGGGATGGCTGGAAGAAGATGTGCGCCCCAAACGGGTCGAACGGAACGGACATTGGCGTTCAGAAGCGGGCTGGCAGTCATCGGCCCAAGCCTGGAGACCAGGAGAAACGACCCCCAGATTCCTGGTCCGACCGCGGTTGAATCGCCTTAAGGAAGGAGAGCCGATGGGAACGATAGCGACACCTCAGTTTGCCGTGTTTGGCGGCCGTTACTACCAGGCGGTAAAGCGCCTTCTGGATCTCGGTGTTTGTGTGGTGGCGATCCCGATCGCAACGGTTCTCGGCCTGATCATCGGACTCATCATCTTCCTTGATTCAAGAGGTCCGATCCTGTTTGTCCAGGTACGGGTCGGCAAAAAGGGGCGTCTGTTTAGGATGTACAAATTCCGGACCCTGTGCAACGACGGCGGGTGTGCAGGAGTTGAGTTCATGCAGGCGTACATCAGGGGTGAATTGGATAGTCCGGCGGCAAGCGGGGTCTACAAGCCGATTGCCGGCCGCCTGACTCCTGTCGGGCGATTGTTGCGCGCTTCGAGCCTGGACGAATTGCCCCAGCTGATCAATGTGCTGAAGGGGGAGATGAGCCTGGTGGGGCCGAGGCCGCACGTTCCGACTGAGGTCGCTGCCTATAACCCGTGGCATCGTCGCCGCCTGGATGCACTGCCAGGTCTTACGGGCCTCGCCCAGGTGAACGGCAGGAGCTCGCTTTCGTTTGACGAAATGGTTCACTATGACGTCGAATACGTCGAGAAACAGTGCCTGTCACTCGATCTGCGCATTTTGCTGGCGACAGTCCCCTCGGTCATACGGCGAGCCGGTGCCGCTTGTTTCCTTGTATCCCTGCAGCTTAGTTTCTTGGCGGATTCACTATCGCTGTTCGCATAGTCTTATGAACCCGGTGGCTATTGCTATTCGAGCGAAAGGTGGCCTTGGATCGGTCCGCCGCGCCCGGCAGATCGCCCGCGAGTACGGGAATTCAGGGGCACGAATGGCCGCTTGCCTTGCTCAATTCGCCCGACTGCTCGCGGACTTCGCTTGTTCAGCCACGTTTCCAATCACTTCGGTTGTTCTGGCGCGCAACCCGGCCTTGATTCAGCATTATCAAGACCAAGGCATCGAGTTTGCAGTGCATGGCTACCGCCATACCGACTACTCGCGCATGACGTTCAACACTCAGGTCGAGCAGTTAACGCGGGCACGAGAAGTCTTCAGCCGGTTTCGAATAGAGGCCAACGGCTTTCGCAGCCCGTACCTTCGTCACACTCTTGAGACGAGATCAGCCATTGGCAGTTGTGGGTTCCTGTATGATGCGAGCCAGGCCCTCGCCTGGAACTGCTTGCCTGCTAAAACGCCCGATTACGTCCGCGCCTTGTCGTTCTACGGTGCGCTTCCAGTCGAAGGCTGCCCCTCATTGCCTGAGGTTGAAAACGGGATGGTCCGAATACCCTACTGCCTGCCGGATGACGAGTCTGTAGTGGACCGACTCCGGCTCACGCCGGACCAGACGGCAAGCGTCTGGCTGAACATTCTGGAACGGACGATAGAAACAGGCGAGCTGTTCTGCCTGGGGATTCATCCTGAAAGGATCGGAGCATGTGCAGAATCACTGCGCCGGGTGCTCTCGGTCGCGAAGCAAAGGGGAACCGTTTGGATAGCGCGGATGGAGGAAATCGCGAAGTGGTGGAAGGCCCGTGCGAGCGCGAACGTGCAGATTTCTAACCCCGAGCCCGGGAAGTTCCGGATTCGGGTAGCGGGGCCGGACGGAATCACAGTGTTGGTGCGAGGCGTTGAGTGCAGTGTGAGCGAGCCAGTCCCGCACCCTTCTGCAGACGGCCACCTCGGCCCCTACCGGAAATCCGCTTCCCTCGACTTCATTTTCGCCAGCCCGGTCCTCCCCTTCGTGGGGTTCGACCGGCGCACGGCTCCTGAAGTCGTCGGTTTCCTTAAGGAGCAGGGCTACCTTCTCGAGACGGGCCTGGCTCCCGACTCCTATTCCCTGTACGTGGAGGTTGTGGAACCCACAAGGTCCTGGAAACGCGACCTCCTGAGCCGGCTCGAGTCCTCCGACCAGCCTCTGATTCGCCTCGCCCGCTGGCCGCACGCTTATCAGAGCGCCATCGCAGTCACCGGAGACATTGACGCCTTGACCTGCTGGGACTACGGGCTGCGCCTCCTCGGTCGTTGACCCGAAGCATCTTTGATTTATCCCACGCACAGGAGAAATGTGCCTATGGCAACCACGATAGCAATGCCAGTTCCCCCTCAAAACTGTTTTGTTCACCCTACCGCCGATATCTCACCTCACGCTATGCTCGGAAACGGAGTGAGAATCTGGAATGGGGCGCAAGTTCGCGAAAGGGCTCGAATCGGCGACAACTGCATCATCGGGAAAGGGGTCTACATTGACTTCGACGTACGAGTCGGAGCTAACTGCAAGATCCAGAACGGCGCCTATCTTTATCATGGCGCCTATCTCGAGGGGGGGATCTTCATCGGGCCCCGGGTCTGTCTCACCAATGATCGCATCCCTCGGGCCATCACCCCTTCGGGCGCGCTCAAGCAGGCGGAAGACTGGGAGGTAGGAAAGATCACCATCCGCTACGGCGCGTCCCTCGGCACAGGGGTTATTGTCGTGCCGGGAGTCACAATCGGCCGTTTCGCTATGGTGGGAGCCGGCGCCGTCGTCACGTCGGACGTGCCTGACCACGGCCTGGTGGTTGGTGTTCCGGCACACCTCGTAGGTTACGTGTGTTGTGATGGAGCCCGGCTTCAAGCACAAGACGGCTGTTTCTCGTGTCCTGGGTGTAACTGGAGACAGGACGGCAACCAATAGGATTGAGAGATTAGCCGAATCAAATGCGAGTTGTTCTGACTGGTGATTTCCCACAAGACGGGCAAGTGATCAGGGGTGGAGTCCAGGCAGCTTTTGCTTACCTGGCTCACGCCCTGAGCGAGATCCCGGGCATCGAGCTGCATGTAATCACCCGCCAGAAGGAGCGCGGCACGGCACCGAGCGAGAAGTGGACTGCTCGAATGCGCATCCATTACCTCCCCGCTTCCCCCCGGTTTCAGCTAGCCCGCGATTTCAAGGATGACCGGCAGGCCTTCAACAGGGAGTTGGCTAAGATCAGGCCGGATGTGGTCCATGCTCACGACGCGACCGACTACGGCTACGCGGCGGTCCGTTGCGGCTACCCGGCCGTCGTCACGGCGCATGGGATCCGGCGCGAGGCTAGCCTCTACTACGGCCGGTTTCGCTTGCGCGCCCGCAACTACGTACATAGCCTCCTGATCGAACGCTACATCATGCGCCACACATGGTTCCTGATCGCGATCAGCCGCTATGTTACGGATTACTTCCGTCACTCGCTCCGCCCCGATGTTCAGGTGCATTACATCAATAACGCGATCGACGAACGCTTTTTTCAACCAAGGGCGGAGGCGCAAGCGCCTCCAGTCGTCCTCTATGCCGGCCGCGTGATACCTCGCAAGAGGATCGAGGATCTCGTCCGTGCCTTTGCCCGCGTCGCACTGCGGGTTCCCGGCAGTCGGTTGAAGATCGCGGGAGAGACGGATAGCGAACCTGATTATGCTGCGTCCATCAGGCAGCTCGCAGCGGCTTGCGGTGTCAGTGACCGAACTGATTTTCTGGGGCAGTTGACAGAAACGAGAATACTGGAAGAGTTCCGGAGGTCTAGCGTCCTCGCACTCGCCTCCGCCCAAGAGACCGCGCCGATGGTCATCGCACAAGCCCAGGCAGGCTCGTTGCCGGTTGTCGCCACTTCGGTTGGGGGAGTGGCTGAAATGATCGAAGACGGGAAAACGGGTTTTCTGGTACCTGTCCGGGAGATAGGAATTCTGGCGGAGCGGCTGGAGCGCCTGCTGGCCCAGCCGTCTATGGCCGATGATATTGGTCGCCGCGCGCATCGATTCGCGAAAGAGCAATACAGCGCCGACCGTATTGCTCAGCGGACCTTCGGCGTCTATGAGCGGCTGATCGAGATGAGTCGAAGCCGCGTCGCATGACCTAGGGTCGGGAGTAATCATGAAATACGTGGTGATTACCCCGGTTAGAAATGAAGCGGCCCACATCGTTCACACCCTGAACTCAATGGCCTACCAGTCGGTGAAACCAACCAGGTGGGTGATCGTTGACGACGGGTCATCGGACGCCACACCTGACATCGTGGATCACTTTCGGACGCAATATTCGTGGATGCAGCTGATTGGAAGAAGTGATCGAGGGTTCAGACAGCGCGGTGCAGGTGTTGTCGAAGCATTCTATGTCGGCTACGACGCGCTCCACGACGTGGCTTTCGATGTTATCGCCAAGTTAGACGGCGATGTCTGCTTCAACTTTGACTATTTCGAGCGGCTGCTCCAGATTCTTTCGGATGACGCCCGCCTGGGAATTACCGGAGGTGCGGTTTACGAACCGGACGGTGAGCAATGGAAGCTGGCCTCCTTCCGGGACCACGTACGAGGCCCCACCAAGGTGTACCGCCGGACCTGCTTTGAGGCAATAGGTGGAATCGTGCGCTCCCTTGGCTGGGATGGCCTAGACGAATGGCAGGCTCGCGTCTTCGGGTGGAGAGTTCAGACAGCAATGGAAGTGCCCTTGTTACATTATCGACCAACGGGAGGCGCCACCGGTTCGCTCAAGACTCGCGTCGAGCTAGGGTACGGAGCCCACTCGATCGGTTATCACCCGCTCTTTATGCTCGCGCGGTCCATCCGCCATCTCGCCAAACCGCCCTACGTCGTCGGCAGCTGCGCAATGATGGGCGCTTATCTCTGGGCGAGTCTGACCCGCCGAACACGGGCTGCGAACAGAGAGGTGATCCGCTATGTGCGCCGGACACAACTCTCCCAGCTCGCCGGCTTGCTATTTGGCAAGAGCGTCCATCAGCGATGAAGGTTCACTGCGGTCGATTCCCTCCGGACAGGACACCCTATGCGAATTACCTACATTGTAGGGACGTACCCCCGATTGAGCACGACGTTCATATCCCAGGAGATCATGGTTCTCCGTGAGCTGGGACACCAGGTGAACGTGATATCGATAAGGCGGCCGGACAATAGAGAAGAAGGCGTCACGTACTTGTTACCCGCCGCCTGGCTGGCTGTCCTTTGCGCTCACTTGTCCTTTGCGGCATTACGTCCCAGCCGTTACTTTGGGCTTCTCGGTTTCCTTTTGTCACGCCCGCACCCAAACCTGGTCGCCCGCCTCATGACTTTTCTTCATTTTGGAGAAGGCGTTTATGCAGCGAGCTTGGTAAGGAAGGCGGTTCCGGCTCACGTGCACGCACATTTCCTTGACCGCGCATCGTTGGTTGCCATGTGCGTATCCCGCTTGTTGGACGTCCCGTACAGCTTGACCGCTCACGCACATGACATCTTTGTCCGTCCGGTCTTGGTGCGGGAGAAGATACAAGGATCAGCCTTCACAGTTACCGTCTCACGGTTCAACCGCCGTTATCTTCTCCGGCAAGATCCGGAACTCCCCGAAGACAGGATCCTGGTGCTCCATCCCTGGGTGGATCTAGCCCGGTTTTGCCCGATACCAGGTCCTTTTGGCAGGACCAGACTTCGTATCCTTTCAGTTGCCCGGCTGGTCGAGAAGAAAGGCCACTTCTACCTGATCGAAGCCTGCCGCGTGATGTGGGAAAAGGGTATTGACTTCGAGTGCCAAATCGTTGGCGATGGCCCCCTGTTTAATGCGCTTCGCGATCAAATCCGGCTCTCTGGATTGGCCAGACAAGTTGAGCTCTTGGGCGAGGCCAACCATGATGAGATCGTTAAGCGGCTTTCAGAATGCGATATTTTCGTCCTCCCATGCGTGGTGGCATCCGACGGAGATCGTGACGGAATGCCAGTGGCGCTGGCTGAGGCGATGGCCATGGAAGTACCCGTGGTCACCACCGCTGTGGCGGGAATTAATGAAATGGTGCAACCGGGGACGGGCCTGCTGGTCGCACAAAAGGACCCGGCGGCACTGGCAGATGCCATCGAGTGGCTGGACCATGCGGGCCCTGAAGTGCGCCAGGCGATCGGCAAGCGTGGACGAGCAATAATCGCCAAGGAGTTCGATCTTAAGACGGGCGTTCGACTCTTGGCCGACCAGTTCGCTCGGAGCGCAATGCATAGCAAAGGCTTTTTTGAGCAGTGGGTACCGAGCTTTTAAATGCTCCGTGCGCGGCTCACAAAAGCGTGCTGGTCTCATTTCGCGTGTTCCGAGGACAACTATGAATAGCGGCCAAAAGAGCAAGACGCACTGTATGGTGGTTCACGCTTACTACCCTCTGGGCGAATCCCGAGTCGAGCGCCAGGCCCAAGCATTGATCCGGGCCGGATACCGCGTCGATGTCATTTGCCTGAAGGACAAAGGTGAGGCCAGGCATGAGTGGGTAGATGGAGTCGAAGTGCACCGCCTTCCGGTCGCGCGAAACAAGCGCCGTGGTCCTGTCCTCCAGATGCTCGAATATTTAAGGTTCTTCGCGCTTGCGTCGGTGAAAGTCGGACTTCTTCACGTTCGGCGCAGATACGGTGTCGTTCAGATTCACAATCTGCCGGACTTCCTCGTCTTCTCCGGCCTGGGGGCAAGGCTCCTCGGTGCCCGGCTGATTCTCGATATTCACGACGTCATGCCGGAGTTCTATGCCGCCTCCTTCGGCCGAAGCTTAGACAGCTGGCCGGTCCGGCTGGTCGCCTTTCAAGAGCGCCTCTCTTGTCGGTTCGCAGACCACGTCATCACCGTAACTGAATCGTGGCGCAAGACGCTCATCGATCGAGGCGTCAAGCCTGAAAAATGCACCGTGGTGATGAACGTGGCGGACGAAGCGATTTTCAACAAAGCGGCTGGACAGGTGCGTAAAAGTAAGTCGGACCGAGTTGGATTTCGAGTGTTGTACCACGGTTCGCTCACCTCACGATACGGGATCGATCTGATTATCCGGGCTGCAGACGTACTTCGCGATCGAATTTCAGGACTGCAAGTGATGATTCACGGCACCGGGGCCGCACTTCCAGATCTCCAGGCCCTTACTCGGAGACTGGTATTATCCGAGCGAATCCACTTCAGCAGGGACCTCGTTCCAATCCAGGACCTGCCCCGGCTGATCACTTGGGCCGACGTGGCTGTCGTGCCTTACCTTCGAGACATTTTCACCGACGGAATTCTCCCGACGAAGCTGATGGAATACGCCGCGCTGGGCATCCCTGTCATCGCGGCTCGAACGCCCGCCATCGAATCTTACTTCAACGAGGACATGGTGGAGTTTTTCAGGCCCGGAGACTACCGAGAACTGGCTGATCGGATTCTAAGACTTTACCGGGAAACTAGCCGAAGGGAAGAGCTGGCCGAAAACGCCGCCAGATTCAACCGACTGCACAGCTGGAAGACGGTCGCCGGCGGCTACACCGCGCTCGTAGAACGGCTCTTTTGAACCAGACAAGCCCGCAGGGAAAGGACTCTCTCATGGCCTTGCCGTCCACTGCTCAATCTATCCGCTCCCCCATAGTTCAAACCCTGCGCGATCGACCCGTGTTCATTCTTGGCGTAAGCCGAAGCGGCACGACATTGATGCGGAAAATACTGAACTCTTCAGAAGAACTGGCCATCTGCGACGAGAACAACTTTCTGGGGGATGTGATCGAATCGGAAGGCGTACGACAGAAGCTCCGCCGTTTCGGAGATCTACGCCTTGACGAGAACGCCCGGCGCGCGGTTGAGGCGCTTTACAACGGAGTCCTGGCGGGACGCTTTCGTGGAGACCCAAAATCTCATTGGAAATGGATAACCAGGAAAGTGCCGCGGGAGGAATTCCTGCGCCGGTTACTGGCCTCGGATCGGAGCGAGCGGTCCCTGTTCAGGATCATGATGGAGGTCTATGCCGATCACAGGCAAAAACCCGGGATCGGAGAGAAAACTCCTGCACACGTGCGCTACGTTCCAACGATTCTGGAGTGGTTCCCGGAATGCCGAATCGTTCACATGGTGCGCGATCCCCGGGCCGTCTTTGTCTCGGATTTACGCCGGCGCTGGGCTGAACCGGTTACGCCACCTTACCGGGAATTAAAGCACTCTCGTGCCCTCTTCAAGCTCTATGTGCTTCTTTACACCACTGCGGTCTGGTTTGACAGCGTGCGTCGGCTGTCACACTACAGTCGGCAGTATTCCTCAAATTACCAGGTCGTCCGGTTCGAGGATCTCGTCAGCCAGCCAGAAAAGGAGATACGGCAAGTTTGCCGGTTTATAGGAGTCGGCTTCACTCCGCGCATGGTCCGGCAAAAAGTCGTCAGCCGAGGATTCGCCATGGGACAATCGGGCTTTGATCGGCACGCCGCCGACCGTTGGCGGCAGCAGATTGATTCATGGTCGAATGCCTGGCTGAGCACCTGCCTCAGCCGGCAGATGAAACGCCTTGGATACACTCGATGAGATTCGCCCAGCTGCCGGAAGCGTCGAACGTCTAGCTGAAGTCAATGGGAGAATTAGCAGGCCGACCCGCAGCTTTTCGGCTGCCGCGCGAGTCTGAGCAATCAGCGTTGGTGCCGGCCGCCAAGGGGACAAGCGTTCTCCTTGCGGGGAAGCTCTTTACTTACTTCGTGCGCCTGGCCATGGGGATCCTCCTTGGCCGGCTCTTGGGCGCGGATCAATTCGGTCTTTATACTCTTTCGCTGACTGCCGCCACTGTGGCAGGAAGCCTGGGTCACCTGGGTCTCGACGTAACCCTGGTTCGTTACATCTCGATGTATCGAAGCCGTGGGGACCAGGCACGTCTTTGGGGGACGCTGCAGATAGGCGCCATTGGCGCATTGGCCGCAACGGTCGCCGGTTTGGTTTTGTTTTCGGCCTCGAATTATCTTGCGGTGGAGGTCTTCCATGATAAGCGGCTTGCGCACCTTTTCAGGATTGCCAGTATTGTCGTCCCGTTCCTTGCGATAAACGATCTGCTCTGTGGAGCCACGCAGGGCTTCAAGAATTTTCATTACACGGTCCTCGCACAGCAGTTCGCTCAGCCCGCCTTTCGGATGCTCCTTCTCGTCTTCATCGCCGTTACCATTGGACTGGATCCGGATCTCGCCACTCTCGCTTTTCTCATCGCCACAATCGGAACGAGCTTGATCCTCTTCTATTTCCTGAACAAGCAGTTTTCTCTTAGGCGGCCGTGGAGTGAGGGGCGGCGGGAAACCCGCGAGGTCCTCGGTTTCTCCTTTCCGATCTATGTCGCCGGGCTCATCAAGGATTTCGGGTCGAACATTCAGGCTCTTCTGATCGGCAGCCTGCACGCGGCGAGGAGCGTCGGTATATACACAGCCGCTGCGAACTTCAACATGATCGGGCAGGTCTTCCACACCTCGATTTCCGTGGCCTCCATGCCGATCCTGTGCGAATTGCACGATCGACGGCAATGGGGCGAGCTGAGTCGTTACTACCAGACGACAACCAAGTGGACCTTGGCCTTGAATCTCCCCATGTTCCTGGTTGTCCTGCTGTTTCCCACCCCCGTCCTCGCGTTGATAGGGAAAGGGTTCGAACAAGGAGCGGGGGTGCTGATCATCCTGGCTTGGGTGAACTTGCTTCGGACCGGTACCGGACTGGGAGGGGGCATTATCGACATGACCGGACACACTCGGTTGAAGTTGGCAAACACCATCGGGATGATCGCGATTTCGGCAGGGATGAATATTCTCCTCGTTCCCGGCATGGGAATGTATGGCGCAGCTTGGGCCGCTCTCGTCGCCGCCTTCACCATCAACACCGCTCGATTGGTTGAGGTGTACGTGTTGCTTCGCCTTCAGCCTTACAACGTCGAAATCCTCAAACCGCTTGGAGCAGGGCTAGTGGCGAGCCTGGCCGCCTGGGCTGCTTACGTCGCCACTGGTCCACTCGGAATGTACCCGGCTTTCGCTGCAGGCTGTGTCGTGCTCGCGATTACTTATCTGGCCCTCGTCACCCTCTTTGGCCTGGCACCCGAAGATCAAATCGTTTTGGCGGCATTCCGTCGTCGCTTTAATCGTACGCTCGGAAAGGACTATGAACGCCACCAGTCATAGCCCGAGAACCTGATAACTAAAGGAGAGCAACGTGCAGTTTGAAACTCATGCAGTCACAACCACGATGGCGGCTGGATCTTCCGTCGATCTGATACCGCCTTGCGGAGGCCGACTAGTCGACCTGATTGTCTCAAAGCTGCAATTCCCCGAAGTTAGAAAGTATGCAACCAGTCTGCCTTCCGTCCAGATTTCTGAGCGGACCCTCTGTGACCTCGAATGCCTCGCGACAGGCGCGTTTTCACCGCTCGACCGCTTCATGGGGAAAGAAGATTATCTATCGGTCCTCCATTCGATGAGGCTGAAGGGTGGCCACTTGTTCCCGATCCCGATCATCCTTCCAGTCGAGCTCAGCAACGACATTCGCACCGGTCGCGACGTGGCACTGCGCGATTCACGGAACAACCTGCTCGCGGTGATGAGAATCGACGAGGTGTTCGAATGGGACGCTTCTGAAGCGGCAGCGACGGTTCTCGGAACACGCGATTTGCGCCATCCGCTGGCTGCGGAGATGCACGCCTGGCCACGCTACAGTATCAGTGGTCCGCTTCGTGTCCTGGAAGTTGCCAGGCACCATGACTTCAGTGAGCTCAGGTTGACCCCCGCGCAGGTCCGCCAGCGGCTTCAGGAAAAAGAACGCGCCAATGTTGTCGCCTTTCAGACGCGTAATCCCCTCCATCGGGTACATGAGGAACTGACCAAGCGAGCGACCGAAGAGGTCAATGGAACCCTGCTGCTTCATCCTGCAGTCGGTGTGACGAAGCCAGGTGACATCGACCACTACACCCGAGTCCGGACGTACAAAATCCTGGCTTCGAATTACTACGACCAGGATCGTATTGTCCTGGCTCTGCTGCCCCTTGCGATGCGGATGGCCGGTCCCCGTGAAGCCCTCTGGCACGCGCTGATTCGTCGTAATTACGGCGCCAATCACCTGATCGTCGGCCGCGACCATGCGAGCCCGGGCAAAGACTCGGCCGGCAAGCCCTTCTATCCGGCTTATAACGCACAGGAGTTGGTCCAACAATACAGCGAGGAACTTGGCGTCAAGATGGTGCCTTTTCGGCAGTTCGTTTACCTGCCCGAGGAAGACAGGTATGAGGAAGAGTCCAAGATCTCCCCGACGACCCGGACGGCATCTATTTCGGGGACGCAAGTGCGTGAGGATTATCTTCGAAACGGCAAATTCCTTCCTGCCTGGTTCACCAGACCCGAGGTCGCACAGGTTCTTTTCGAGAGTCATCCGCCTCGGCACAAGCAAGGCGTCTGCATCTGGTTCACCGGGCTGAGCGGAGCCGGCAAATCAACCACCGCCGAGGTACTTGTCAGTTTGCTCATGGAATACGGCAGGCAGGTCACGGTGCTGGACGGCGACGTTGTTCGGACACATCTTTCCAAGGGCCTGGGATTCAGCCGGGAAGACAGGGATGCCAACATCAGGCGCATCGGGTTTGTCGCCTCGGAGATCGTTCGCCATGGGGGTACAGTCATTTGTGCGGCTGTGAGTCCATACCGGGCAACTCGCAATGATGTCCGGACCATGGTTGGAAATGACCGGTTCATCGAGGTCTTTGTGGACACACCTCTATCCGTCTGTGAGGAACGAGATGCCAAGGGAATGTACGCTCGGGCCCGCCGCGGCGAGCTCACCGGCTTCACGGGGATCGACGATCCTTATCAGCCTCCGGAAAAGCCGGAAATCACTCTGACCACGACGGAAAACTCGCCGGAGCAAAATGCGCGGGAAATAATGACCTATCTGGCCCGGAGAGGCTTCCTCGTTGCCCCGAGTCTTGGAACTCCTAACGCGGGCAACGGAAAAATGCAATCGCCTTAAGCTTACCAATTGACGGGGAGGTCCGTGTGAAGAACAAGCGAAAAGCTCAAATCAAGGTTGCAGTAATAGGTGTTGGGGCGATGGGCAGCCACCACGCCCGGATTTATGCCGAGATGCAGGACGTCCGGCTGGTGGGAGTGGCCGATCTGGATCGCACTCGGGCAGCGACCATCGCCAGACGTTACGGCACGACCGGCTATTCTGACTATGGGACCCTGCTCGACCGGGCAAAGCCGGAAGCGGTAACCGTGGCCGTGCCCACCAGGCATCACCTCCCCGTCGCGTTGGAGGTTATGCAGCGCGGCATTCACCTGCTCCTCGAAAAGCCGATCTCTTACACTCTGGAGGAAGGACAACAGATCGCGAAATGCAGCAGCGAGGCCGGCGTCCAACTAATGATCGGGCACGTGGAGAGGTTTAACCCGGCGATTATCCAACTTCGGGATCGGGTCAACTCGGGTGAAGCCGGGAAGGTTTTTCAAATGGATGCCCGACGTCAGGGCCCGTTTCCTGCCAGGCCAATCGACGTCGGGGTCGTTGTCGATTTGGCTGTCCACGACCTGGACGTCATCCGTTACGTCAGCGGCCAAGAAGTGATCAGGTTGTACGCCGAAACAGAACGGCGAATCCACAGCGACAATGAGGACCTTTTAACCGGCGTGCTCCGTCTCCGGGACGGGACCGTCGCCACTCTGACCATCAACTGGCTCACCCCCCGCAAAGTCCGCGAACTGGAAGTCACCGGAGAATTGGGGATGTTTCGCGTCAACTATCTGACCCAGGACCTTTTCTTCTTTCAGAACGGCTGCGCGGAGGCCGCGAAGGGGGACTGGGACAGCATGCACGTGTTTCGCGGCGTGAGTGAAGGTTGCATGATTCGATACGCCGTCGAGAAAAGGGAACCACTGAGGATCGAGCAGGAGGCATTCTTGAACGCCATACGGAATGGAACCACGGTTCCCGTTACCGGCTGGGATGCGCTCGCTGCTCTTCGACTCGCGCATGCCACAGTCATCTCCGGTCTGGAGCATCACGACATTGCGCTCGGTATTGGCGACTCCCAAATCACCGTACTTCAACTGCAGTCCCAAGCCCAGCCGGCATAAGTGAGAATCCAGCTCAAGGCCTCAAACAAACTATGAAAAACCATGACGATCGTCTCCTGATCATCGGATTGGACGGAGCAACATGGGATGTTCTTGGCCCGTGGGTCGAGGATGGAACACTGCCTCATCTGGCCCGCCTGAGAACCCGCGGGAGATGGGCAGTTCTCCGTTCGACTATTCCACCCGTTACTGCCCCGGCCTGGAGCAGCTTTATGACCGGTAAAAAGCCGGGCAAACACGGGGTGTACCATTTCGTCCGGCTTTTTGAAGAGGAAAAGGCGACCCCGGGCAGGCAGTTTGTCAGCGCACGGACGCTTCGATCCCCGGCAATATGGGATGTTCTGGGCCATCATGACCGCATGGTGGGTCTCATCAACATTCCGCTTACTTACCCTCCGCGTCCCGTAAACGGTTTCATGATCACGGGCTTGCTTACTCCCAAGCATGCGAGCGTGTTCACCTATCCACCGGAGCTTTCGGCGTCCCTTACCGATTATCAGATCGACCTGGATCGTTTCGCCGGCAAGACTCCCTACCAAGATGAATTCGAAGACACGTTGACCTCTCCCAGCTTGGAGTTCCTCGGCGAATTCAGGACCATGCTCGAGAAACGCACGAGGGTTTGTTTCGACCTGATCGGTTCTCGCCCGTGGGATTTCTTCATGATTGTGTTCACCGGCCCGGATCGTTTGGGCCACTATTTCTGGAAGTATCACGCCCCCGTCAACGCTGGTTCAGACAACCCCGAACTGACAGCCGGGGTTCGCAGCTACTACATGCGCCTCGACGAGATCGTCGGGGAACTGGTGGAGCGGGCTGGACGAGACACCAACATCCTGGTGATGTCGGACCATGGAATGGGCCCGGTCCCATCAAAACAAATCCACATCGCCAGCTGGCTGCAGCAGCAGGGATGGGTAACCGCATGGACCCGAAAGTCGCGGCTTCCGGGCGCAGACATCATCCTCGCCCGATTGAAAATAGGACGTGATCGCGTGGGGCGAGTCATAAAATGGGTGCCGGGTTTGCTCAACTCCCGGGTCGTAAGAAGAACGATCAATGACCGGGCAATGGTCGTCGATCCGCAGCGAAGCATGGCCTATCCGGTTCCAATCTTCTTCAACATCGCCGGGATTCGTATCAACGCGACGGGCGAGGCCGCGCGAAGAACAGCCGTCCAAAACCTGGAACGTAACCTTTCGCGTCTTCGTGACCCCGATACCGGCGAGCCGGTCATCAGAGAGATCTTTCCTGGCCGGGACTACTACTCGGCGGCGCCTGAGACCGTCCCGGACCTGATTGCGGTATCCGATCCGCGGTACTGCTTTAAGCATGCGCTGGGCTATTACAACTCGGTCGTCACTCCCCGCCATGATCTGCGTGGACCGGCAAAGCACCGGATGGAGGGGATTTTCATGGCAGTTGGAAGAGGGATTACCCCGAAACCAGACCCTCTACCCAGTGTTCACCTCGAAGACATCGCCCCCACCGCGCTGCACCTGATGGGAGTGCCGGTTCCTTCCGACATGGATGGGCGTGTCCTCACGGAGCTCTTCTCTACCGAATGCGCCCGCTCCAGGCCAGTAGCCGTCCAGGAGCCAGTTGGCTTCTGGCCTCGGCCGGATAGACGCGAATTTAGCAAGAGCGCAATGTCGGCGGAAGACGAGGCATTCATTGAAAATCAGCTGCGCTCCCTCGGGTATCTGGATTAGCAGTCATGCCAAAACCGACGTACACCTTTGTCTCAGTCGCTACTTGCGCTTACTCGGGTGCGACCTTGTTGGCCTTCTTCCTCGGTGCGCACCCGGAAATCGCAAGCCTCGGTGAAATGGACGGGCTGATACCCACAGAAGATCCTGAACGGTACCAATGCTCTTGCAGACAGAAGATCAGGGAGTGCCACTTCTGGGCGAGAGTCGCTGAAGGAATGGCTCGTCGAGGGTTTCTTTTCGATCCTGGAAATTTTGACTTGCGCTTTAGTGTCCCCGGCTCGAAGGTGATTCGCTACCTGAGGACCGCATCGAGCGGAATCCCCCTGATGGACTCAATTCGGGACTTCGCTTTCTTGACACTCACGTCGGAGGGCCCTCGCACGGCAGCCCTGGCCGCACGCAACGTGGCCTTTGTTGAGACTGTGCTGGAGGTCACGGGCAAGAGGATTCTCGTGGATACTTCGAAGGGGCTGCTTCGCCTTCCGGCCCTGGCCCGTTTGTCTGGGCTGGACCTGCGTGCAATTCACCTGGTACGCGATGTCAGGGGAGTGGTGGCCTCAAGAAAACGCCGCGAGACTCCGTTGCCGGTCACCCGGATGGCCAGACAGTGGGCGACCAACAACCGCAGAATTCAGGCGTTGCTTGGCCGTCTGTTCGGCCATCGGTACCTGCGGATACGATACGAGGATCTGTGCCGGGACCTGGAAGGAACGCTTCGCTCAATTCAAGAATTCTGTGGTTGTCAGCAGGTGTTACTATCTCTCGATCCAGCAAAAACCCCGCATCACATTGTCGGCAACCCCATGCGCCTGCGTGGTGCCCCTGGTGTCCAAATTGACGAACAGTGGCGAAAACTTTTGACCGGACAAGAGCAGGAAAATATTCGCAAGGTGGCCAACCCGCTGATTCGCCGCTTCGGCTACGCCTGACTATTACACTATGCAAGGACCTGCTTATGCTCCCGCTTTCCGGCTGGACGACGTCATGCTCAGACGGCTGGCGCCGTTACTGGCTTGCTTCGTCTCAGCGCCCATGGCGATCCTCATCGGCCTCGGCGCCTGGGAGGTGGTTTTCCTGCCTTTGGTGATTGCTGCGAGTATCGTCATTTGCTATTCACCCCTTGGCGCCATTCTCATCTGGATACTGATCTTTCCCTATTTCGTCCGGGCGGCGGCGCCCTTGGGCGGTTCGATTGTCTATTGGGGATTGCACAGAATTATGATCATGGCCGCCCTCGCGTTCGCAGTGCTTCAAGTCCTGCACGGAAGTAGGCCCAAACCCAAATGGTACGCCGCCGAACTGGTCATGCTGTCGTTTCTTGGATTCATGATCGGCAGCATCGTCATCCGAAGCGACAACCCGGTCGAAATGCTGAGGCACTTTTTTGATCGTCTGTTCGTGCCCTTCGCCATGTACTTTCTGATCCGTTTTCTCTGTCCGACAGAAAGAGAGCTTCGCCAATTCATCCCCGTTGCCCTGATCACCATCGGACTTCAGGCGACAATCGGCACGATCAGTTGGTTTGCGCCCTCATTCATGCCCGGAGTATGGCGCAGTGAAGGGGGAGACCGAGTGGTTGGCTCGTTCGCTAATCCGGCGACTTACACAAGCACGCTCATTTTCCTGTCCGCGTTCCTGTTCAACGCCGCTATGACCACAAAGCGCTCCCTTCCAAAAACAGTCTATCTGCTCGCCGTCGCGCTGACGTTTTTCTGCGTTTTTATCTCCTTCTCACGCGGGAGTTGGCTTGGAGGCTTTCTGGTACTGCTGGGCCTGTGTTTGGTCTATCCTCGGCTGATCATCATTTCCACCCTGCTCATGGCTCTCTTCATTTCGGGGCTCGGCTGGCTTCTGTTTAGCCGAGAACTGGACTTCGCTTCTCAGCGGCTGCAAAACGAGAGAACCGCTGAAGGCCGCATCATCACGTCGGCGGGGTCTGTGCGAATGATAGCGGCGAGGCCCTTATTTGGCTGGGGTTACGGTACTTACGATGAGCATGTCGTTGCTTTTAGGGGTTCAGTTGGAGACATTCCTGCCAAAACCCGCTCCACATCCCACAACACCTATCTGACGATGATGGCCGAGGACGGAGTTATAGCCTTCATCTTGTACGTGACACCCATCGGCTGGCTGTTCGTTCGCTCACTCCGCGTCTGGAAAAAACTGCCTCGCGACGGTTTTCCGAACCGGCGTTGGTTGGCATTGCTCTGGCTCTGCGTCTTGGATCATGTTGCAGTCAGCAGTTTCATGGATATGATTCGGTTTAACCTTTTTGGAACCAGTATCTTCTGGATGATTCTCGCGCTTATCGCGTGCGTGGTTTACCCATCAAAGAATTGGCGGAAAACACTATCGTAATCGAACGGGGCAGTTATTGTGGCCGGACTCTCCAGAATCCGGCAACCCGGCCGGTTTTTCGGCCGGGCTTAAAAAGGCGAGCCCGGCGCCGGACTCTGGAGAGTCCGGCCCTGGACTTTGGCGAAAATAAACAGATGTGTGAACGT